>CAZLBQ010000246.1:0-9140 GCA_964557745.1 uncultured Anaerolineales bacterium | reverse complement strand
CCTCGGCCAACATTGGCCCGCAGGTCGCCGTCTTCGAGCCGGTCCACGGCTCCGCCCCCGACATCGCCGGCAAGGGCATCGCCAACCCCATCGCCACTATCTGGGCGGGCCAGATGATGCTCGACTACCTGGGCGAGCGCGAGGCCGCCCAGCGCCTCATGCGGGCCATTGAGACCGTCACCGCCGAGGGCCGCGTCCGCACTCCCGACCTGGGCGGCAAGGCGACGACGCGCGAGTTGGCCGACGCCGTCCGCGCCGCGCTGTGAGACTGGGCAAGGGATGGGAACATCTGATGGGTGCGCGTCGTCTCCTCTATTAACAAGAGTTTACCCTGCGCCAACGCCCACGTTTGATACGACAGGGTGTTGTGAAGCTGGATCAGCAAGGAGACGCGAACGATGCGACACTGGATTGTGACGGGCGGGGTGGTTGTCGTACTGGGGTTGGTGATGATGGGCGGGGTGGCGTGTGGTGGAGCGGCCACGCCGCCGGCGAGTGGGCAACCCGGACCGACAGCGGGCGGCAGCGGCGGGCCGGCACAGACAGGAGGCGCGACGGTGAACCAGGCGGGCGAGAAAACGATCTACATCGGTCCGGAACTGGTGGATTGCACCGGGGTCGCGCCTATGAAGTGCATGCAGTATCGAGAGATACCGGCTGGTCCCTGGCTGCGGCTGTATGGCTCCATTGAGGGCTTTACCTACACGCCGGGCTTCATCTATGAACTGCGCATCCGCGAGACGAAGGTCGCCACCCCACCGGCCGATGGCTCGTCCATCCGCCGTACGCTCATTCAGGAAGTCAGCCGCACCCCTGTCGCCACCCCGTCGGCGCCAGTGACACCCGCTGCGCCGGGCGCCACGCCGGCGGGCCTCCCCGGTTCGGCCTGGACCCTAGTCGCCTTCGGTGACAAGACCAGCCCGCGTCCGGTGGTGGGGGCGCAGCCCGTGACGCTCGAATTCCGAGCCGACGGGAGCGCGGGCGGCTCGGCGGGTTGCAACCGCTACACGACGAGCTACACCGTCACGGGCGACAAGCTGACCATCAAGCCCATTGGGCTGACGCGCATGGCCTGTCCAGACAGTACGGTCATGGAGCAAGAGACGCGATACACGCAGGCGCTCGAAAAGGCCGAGCAGTACGCGCTCAGCGCCAACGGCCTCGAGATTCTCGCCAACGGCGGGCAGCAGATTCTCATCTTCCGTCAGGGACAGTAGGCGCAAGGACAGGCTCTCACCACGCGGACGAAAGGAGAAGAACCCTTTCGTCCGCGTGGTGATTCGTCTACCCGCACACGCCGCGTTTGGAGTAAGATGAAAGAGCTATGGGTCTGGCATTGAGGATGGCCGAATGAAGTTTGATCCGCAGCGGCTGGCGCCAGCGAGGGCGACCGCCGACGAATTGGTTCAGCGTGGAACCTATGGGAGCATCGTCATCGCGGTGGGCGATGCTCGCCAGACCCAGTGGACGCACGTTGTCCCTGGGCCTGACCAGGCCACGCTCAAGACAGTCTACCGCATTGCCTCGGTGACGAAACCCATTGTTGCCCTGGCCGTCATGCAACTTGTCGAGCAGGGGCAGATCCTCCTCAACGACCCCGTGGTCCGCTTCATCCCCGAGTTTGGGCAACAGGGTAAGGACGGCGTTACCGTCTGGCATCTACTCACCCACACCAGCGGCCTGGCCGTCGACGACGCGCAGTTCCGTCCGCTGTTTCACCAGCGCGCGCCGCGTGACGCCTACCTGGCTCTCATCTGCGCCAGTCCCGTGGACTTCGCGCCGGGCACGCGGTCGGAGTACTGCAACCCGGCCTTCCCCGTGCTGGGGGAGTTGATTCGGCGGGTGAGCGGCGAAGACTACCCCGACTACTTGCGCACGCGCATTTTTGCTCCACTGGACATGACCGATACGGCGTTCGCGCCGACCGATGCCACACGCGCCGCCCCGCTGCGTGGCGATGAAACCCAGGCGGATGTCGACTACTTCAACTCGCTGGCCGCGCCGCAGGGCGGCTTGTGGTCAACGGCGGGGGACTTGTTGGCTCTAGGGCAAACCATGCTCAGTGGCGGTCGGCGTGGTGAGTACCGTTTGCTCCATCCCATCACCATCGAGACCATGACCCGGCTCCACACGCCGGGCTTGATGAGTCACATGAACGGCCCACAGCCGGTGTATCGCGCGCTGGGCTGGGGCAAGCGAGGGCCGACCGGCGTCCTGCTCGCCTCCGAGCCGTCCTATGGCCACGGCGGCGCGACAGGCGCCTTGCTGTGGATTGACCCGCTGCACGACCTGGTCTATGTGTTCCTGGGGAATCCCATGACGGACGACCCGGACATCGGTCGCCAGCGTGACGCGATCCGTGTCATGAACACGGTCTACCCCGCGCTGGTGACCTAACGAGGAAAGTATGCCTCACACACAACTCCCCCCGACCCGGACAGAGAATGGCGTGGCCGACTTCCGGCAAGCGCTCACCGACAACATGGGGTACATGCAGGGCGCCGGGCTGCAAACGGCCAGCGTCATCGACCGCTACATGACCCTCTCCTACACCGTGCGCGAGCGTCTTGTGGACCGCTGGCGGCGTACCGTGGATACCTACTTCCAGGGCCGCCCCAAGTTCGTCTACTACCTGTCCGCCGAGTACCTGCTCGGCCGTCAGTTGAAGCAGAACCTGCTGTACACGGGCACGGAGGAGGTGGCGCGGCAGGCGCTCACCGAGTTGGGCTACGATATGGACGCCCTGCTCGACCTGGACATTGAGCCGGGGCTGGGCAACGGGGGTCTCGGCCGCCTGGCGGCCTGCTTCCTGGATTCGATGGCGACTCTTGACATCCCCAGCGTCGCCTACGGCATCCGCTACGAGTACGGCATCTTCCAACAGAGTTTCCAGGGAGGCTGGCAGCACGAAAGCCCCGATGAGTGGCTCCTGTACGGCAACCCCTGGGAGTTTGCCCAGGCTGACGACATGGTCGATGTCGGCTTCGGGGGCTATACCGAGAACTGTGGCGACGGCAACGGCGGCTTCTGCGTCGTCTGGCATCCGGAGCAGCACGTGCGCGGCGAGCCCTACCTGACTCTCGTCCCTGGCTACCAGACCGGAACGGTCAACATGCTGCGGCTGTGGCGCGCCCGCGCCAGCCACGAGTTCGACTTCCAGCTTTTCGACGTGGGCGACTACGCCCGCGCCGTCGAGCAGAAGACGGTTTCCGAGAACATCACCAAGGTTCTCTACCCCAACGACAATACCCCGCAGGGGCGCGAGCTGCGCCTCAAGCAGCAATACTTCTTCGTCGCCTGCTCCATCCACGACATCATCCGCCGCTTCCTGTTGAAAGACAAGGACTGGCGGCTGTTCCCGGAGCGCGTCGTCATCCAGCTCAACGACACCCACCCCACCGTCGCCATCCCGGAACTGATGCGCGTTCTCATCGATGAGTACGACCTGGACTGGGACGCAGCCTGGGACATCACGCGCCGCACGTTCGGTTACACCTGTCACACGCTGATGCCGGAGGCGCTGGAGAAGTGGCCGATCAGCCTGTTTGGCCGCCTGCTGCCGCGCCACCTGGAAATTGTCCAGGAGATCGACCGCCGCTTCCAGGCCGAGGTGCGCCGCCGCTTCCCCAACGACCCGGACCGGCCCCGCCGTATGGCCATCATCGAGACCGAGGGTGAGCCGTGCGTGCGGATGGCCTACCTGGCTGCTGTCGGCAGCTTCTCGATCAACGGCGTGGCCGAACTGCAATCCAAGCTCCTGGCCGAAGGCGTGATGCGCGACTTCTGGCAGCTGTGGCCGGAGAAGTTCAACAACAAGACCAACGGCGTCACGCCGCGCCGCTTCGTCCGCCTCGCCAACCCGCGCCTGTCGGCCCTCGTCACAGACAGACTCGGTGATGGCTGGCTCAAGGACCTGGAGCAGTTGCGGGGGCTGGAAGGCTGCGTCGATGACCCTGACTTCCGCCGCGCCTGGCGCGAGGTCAAGTGCGCCAACAAGACCGACCTGGCCCAGGCCATCGCCCGCCGCACGGGGCTGACCGTCGACCCCGACTGCATGTTCGATGTCATGGTCAAGCGGCTCCACGAGTACAAGCGCCAGCTGCTTAAGGCGCTGCACATCATCACCCTCTACAACCGGCTCAAGGCGAACCCGGCCGCCGACATGGTCCCGCGTGTCTTCGTCTTTGGCGCCAAGGCTGCGCCCGGCTACGCTATGGCGAAGCTCATCATCCGCCTCATCAACGGCGTCGCCGACGTCGTCAACAACGACCCGGTCGTGCGCGACCGGCTCAAGGTCGTCTTCCTGCCCAACTTCAACGTCTCCCTGGGCGAGGTCATCTACCCCGCCGCCGACCTGTCGGAGCAGATCTCGCTGGCGGGCAAGGAGGCGTCGGGCACGGGCAACATGAAGTTCGCCCTGAATGGGGCGGTGACGATTGGGACGCTGGACGGGGCTAACATTGAGATTCGCGAGCGCGTCGGAGAAGATAACTTCTTCCTGTTTGGCCTGACCGCCGACGAAGTGTTCGCCCTCCAGGGCAATGGCTACAACCCGCGCGCCGTCTACGCCGACAACGCTGAGTTGCGCCAGGTCATCGACATGATCGCCAGCGGGGTCTTCTCCGGCGGGGACCGACAGATGTTCGACCGCATTGTCGCGTCACTGCTGACCCACGACCCATTTATGAACCTAGCCGACTATCCCTCCTACGTCCGCGCCCAGGATGAGGTCAGCGCGGCCTACCTGGACACGGAGCGCTGGACGCGCATGTCCATTCTGAACACGGCGCGCAGCGGCTACTTCTCGTCCGACCGCACCATCCGCCAGTACGCCCAGGACATCTGGCAGGTTAAGCCGGTGTCGGTGGCGCTGCCGTAATTGTCCTGGCTCCACACAGAACACGCAGAGCATGAGTACACCTATATGGCGCATTTTATGCTCTGCATGTTCTTCGTGACCCGTGTTGAGAAAGGTGACACACTATGGACGTTTTCGAGGCGGTGCGGACGGTGCTGGCGGTGCGCCAGTACCAGGATAAGCCCATCCCACCCGACGTGGTGGCGCGGATTGTGGAGGCCGGCCAGTTGACGGCCAGCAGCATGAACAAGCAGCCCTGGCACTTCGTCGTGGTGGAGAACCGCGACACGTTGCGCGAACTGGGGCGGCTGGCGAAGACGGGGCGTTACACAGCCGAGGCGGCGCTGGCGGTTGTCGTCACCGTCGAGCGGACGCGGTTCGCTGTGTCGGACGGCAGCCGCGCCATCCAGTCGATGATTCTAACGGCGTGGGCCGAGGGGGTCGGCTCGAACTGGGTCGGCTTCATGGGGTTGGAGGAGGTCAAGCCGCTGCTCGGCATCCCCGACGACCTGGATATCCTGGCGATTGTTCCCTTCGGCTACCCGGCCCAGCCCGTCGGCCAGGGCAAGAAGAACCGCAAGCCGCTGGGCGAGGTTGCCTCACGCGAGAAGTTCGGCCAGCCGTTCTCGTGACCTGGCCACGCCAAGACATAGCGCGGCGGTTGGAGACGTCGAGCGTCTTCGACCGCCGCCGCATTTCGGACTGGCGGATAACCACGTGGACTATGATATATCACTCGGTATCTTCCAGGACGTCACCCGCTTCCCCAACGTGGCCCGCACCTTCGCCGTGTCCACGTCCGGCAGGTGGGTCTCGACCAGGGTGAGGGTCTCGCCCACGAGCCGCTCCAACTCGCCCAGCGCGGCGCGGTGATCGCCGTTGAACAGGCTCTCCAGGCGCGGCGCCAGGTTGTCGGGGGCCATAGCCAGTTTCTTCGTGAACGCGGTCATGCGCTTCAACTGGAAGGAGGTGAAGTAGAGGCGGTTCAGCCCCGCCAGGACGCGCAGGATGTTGTAGGCGTTCTCCACGATATTCTCGACTGTCCAGATGGTGGCATCACGCGGAGCCAGGAAGTCGGCCAGCCGCCAGATGGGGTAGAAGCGCAGCCCGCGCTCGACCATAGCCCGCGCCAGGGGTTCGGGGTACTGGGCCACTCGCGCCTTGAAGCCCATGATGATGTCCTCGCCGTGCAGTGGGATGCACTTGAGCGTTCCCTCCAGCGCCTTCTGGAACGGCGAGTCCACGTCGAGACCCTCCATCACACTCGCTACATCTTGCTCGAACTTGGCGATGGTGACATGCCCCACCTGGCACTCCACGCCGTCTAGCTGATACATCTCGATGAAGTCGTCGTTGGCCCGGTCGCCGAGGAAGCGCCAGTTCTCGCCGCCCAAGGCCGCCCGCGCCGCCTCGCAGGCCGCCTCCGAGGGGAGCGTGTCGTAGTAGACGCTCATGTCGATGTCGGAGAAGAAGTCACAGGCGTCGTCGGCCACCGAGCCGGTGACCATGATGGCGCGCGGCTGGGTGTGGGCCAGGTAGACGGCGGCGTTGCGGCGGGCCAGGGCTAGCAGATGGTCGCGGGGTGTGGTCATAGTCGTTCCTTGGCTGGACAGGATGGGCGAGACGGTATGATATACGATATGCGCGCTGACGCCAACCCGTTGGCCCATCATTCCCGCTTGACTCTATATAGACCAGTCGTTATAATTGAGGGTAAGGAGACAGCAATGGCATCGACACGCGAGCAGATTATCCAGACGACGTGTACCTTGCTGGAGACCCAGGGCTACTACGCGACCGGCCTCAACCAGATTGTCGAGGAGAGCGGTGCGCCCAAAGGCTCGCTGTACTACTACTTCCCCGACGGCAAGGAGGGGCTGACCGCCGAGGCCATCGAGCGCACCGGCCGGGCGGTGGCAGGCCGTATCCACGCCAGCCTGGCCGAAATCGACGCGCCGGGCGAGGCGGTGGCCGCCTTCTTCCGCACCATCGGCGGCTATGTGCGGGCCTCGGATTTCAAGGCCGGTGGGCCGATTACGACCGTGGCGCTGGAGACGGCGGGACGCAGCGAGCGGCTGAGCCAGGCGTGCGCCGAGGCGTATCGCCTGTGGCAAGGTGAGTTCCGCGCCAAGCTCGTGGCGGGAGGGATGGACGAGGCGCGCGCGGCGCGACTGGCGTCGCTCATCATCGCCGCCCTCGAAGGTGCCATTGTTCTGAGCCGCACCTTTCACAGTGTCGAGCCATTCGAGAACGCCGGCCTAGAGCTGCGCTGCCTGATTGAGACGGCGTGCGCGTAAGCCTCTCTCTTTTTTGCCTATGTTATATAAACTGGTCTACATAGACCCACTAAGGATGTATCCTCGCATGACAGCCCGAACTCTCATCCCAATGAGGTCGGCGCGGCCCTTCTGGCAGACCGGCCTGCTCACCATCGCGGCGGCCATCGTCGCCAACCTCGTCGCCCGCTTCCTCGTCGAGCTGGTTGTCCCGCTGCCGGCTGAGTTCCCGCCCCTGGCGTACTGGGCCATCGCCCTGTTTACCCTGCTGGGCGTCGGCCTCGGCGTCCTCGTCTACGCCCTCATCGGGCGCTTCTTGGCCCGGCCCAACCGCGTCTTCACCATCGTGGCCGTCGTGGCCCTGGTCCTGTCCGTGATTCCCAACCTCCAGATGCTGTCGAACCCGGCTGCCGTGCCCCTGCCGCCCGGCACACCCGCGCCGACGCCGACCGCCGCCCTGACGCTGATGCTGTTCCATGTCATCGCCGCGTCTGTCACGATCTGGATGTTGACGCAGCGCAAGTCGTCATAATGACAAAGCGAGATGAGGATTGTCGTAGGAGACAAAAAGTGAAAGCTATTCGCATTTATCGGCGCGGTGGGCCTGAGGTCATGCAGCTCGAAGAGATGGCGATGCCTACGCCGGCGGCGGGCCAGGTCCTCATCAAGGTGGCGGCGGCTGGCGTGAACTACGCCGACGTCGGCCAGCGGTCTGGGGAGTACCCTAATCTGGTGCCTCTGCCCGCGACGTTGGGCTACGAAGTCGCGGGGACAGTGGTCGGGCGCGGACCGCAGACCAACGGCGTACCCGACGGCGCGCGGGTAGTCGCCCTGGTGGACGGCGGCTATGCTGAGTACGCCGTCGCCGATAGCCAGGTGGTGGCGTCGCTGCCGGACGACGTTGATTTCGCGGCGGCGACGGCAGTCCCCATCCAGGGCCAGACGGCCTACCTCTTGCTGGACCAGGCGGCGCGGCTGCGGCCCGGCGAGCGCGTTCTGGTCCACGCGGCGGCGGGCGGCGTGGGCACGCTGGCCGTCCAACTGGCGAAGCTGATGGGCGCGGGGCAGGTGTTCGCCACGGCGCGCACGCCAGAGGAGATGGCGCTGGTGCGCAGCCTGGGCGCGGATGTGGCCCTCAACATCGGGGACGGAAGTTGGGTCGGCCAGGTCATGCAAATGACCCAGGGGCGGGGGCTGGACATCGTCCTCGACGCGATAGGCGGCGAGGTCGGCCAGCAGAACCTGGCGGCGCTGGGCCGGTTTGGGCGGATGGTCGTCTTCGGCTCGCTGAGCAACCAGATGACGGGCATGGCGGCCCAGCAGTTGATCCGTCTGTGCCAGTCGGTGATTGGCTACAACACCCAGCTGCAGTCGCCCGAAAACAAGGCGCGCGCCTCGAAAGCTTTGCTGGGGTACATGGCGTCTGGACAGTTGAAGGTCCTCGTCAACCAGACGTTCCCGCTGGCCGACGCCGCCGAGGCGCACCGCGCTATCGAAGCCGGCCGCACGACGGGCAAGGTAGTTCTGACCGTCAGCGGCTCTGCCTGACACCTGCCTTCCGCCTTCTGCCTACTGACCACCGACCACTGACACCTGTTACGGAGGAACCTGCGTGAGTATCATTGGAGCCATCCTGCGACCCATTGTCGAGCGCTCGGCCAAGGGTCAGACCTACACCCAACTGGCGCAGAAGTTGACCACCAGCGGCGACGAGGTCGCCCAGCGCTTCGCCCGCGCCGCCGACACGCCTAAGAATCGCCAAACGATGAACCACATCATCGGCATCGAGCGCTGGGGGCAGCGACGGCTGCGCAGCGCGTTGGGCGAGCCGACGGTGCGCGATGAGTACGACGGCTACCGCCTCCCCGCGGACAGCAGCAAGGCGCAACTCGTCGAGGCGTTCACCACGACGCGCCGCGAAACGCTGGCCCTGGCTCGGCAACTGGAGCAGGCGGGCGCACCTCTGAGCTGCACCGTTCCGCACAACTCGGTGGGCGACTTGAGCA
>CAZLBQ010000245.1:0-9147 GCA_964557745.1 uncultured Anaerolineales bacterium | reverse complement strand
TGTTCACCAACGGCATCCTGTACCTCGACCTGGGCTTCGACCTGCACACCCTGCCCCAGGACCTCCTGCCGTACGTCCCGCTGTTTGGCCGCGCCCTGCTAGAGATGGGGACCGAGCAGGAGGACTTCGTTCGCCTGTCGCAGCGCATCGGGCGCACGACAGGCGGCATTGGCCGCGTCACCCGCGCCGGCATGAAGCGCGATCGCCACACCGGGCTGGCCTACCTGTTCCTGCGCGGCAAGGCCATGACCCACCAGGCCCCCGACCTGTTTGCCATCCTGCGCGACATCCTGCTGACCGTCCGCCTCGATAACCAGGACCGCTTCCGCCAGATGGTCCTGGAGAGCAAGGCGCGCATGGAGCAGGGCGTGATCTACAACGGGTCGGGCTTTGTCGACTCGCGCCTGAGCGCCCACTACAACGAGGGCGATTGGGCAGACGAGGAGATGACAGGTCTGGAAAACCTCTTCTTTGTCCGCCGCCTGGCCGAGCAGGTCGACAAGAACTGGCCGTCCGTCCACAACGCCCTGGAAACGGTCCGCCACCACCTTGTCAACCGCGCCGCCGTCATTGCCAACGTTACCCTCGACGCCGACAACTACCGCGCCGTCGCGCCGCAGTTGGACGAGTTCCTGGCTGCCCTGCCCAACGGGCCTATCGCCCGCGCCGAGTGGATGACGCCGCCCACGCCCGCCAACGAGGGCCTGGTCATCCCCGGCGCCATCAACTACGTCGGCAAGGGGGCCAGCCTCTACGACCTGGGCTACACCTACCACGGCTCGATCCACGTCATCACCAACTACCTCAACACGGCCTACCTGTGGGACCGCGTGCGCGTCCAGGGCGGGGCGTACGGCGGGTCGTGCCGCTTCGACCGTTTCGCCGGCGTGTTCAACTTCCTGTCCTACCGCGACCCGAACCTGCTGGGCACGCTCAAGGTCTACGACGAGACCGCGGAGGTCTTGCAGACCCTCGAACTGACCGACGACGAGGTCCGCAAGACCATCATCGGGGCCATGAGCAACCTCGACCCGTACCGCCTACCCGACGCGAAGGGCTGGGTGTCCATGGAGCGCTACTTGTACGGCGACACGGCCGAGGCGCGCCAGCAGTTGCGCGACGAGGTGTTGGGGACGACCGTTAAGGACTTCCACGCCTTCGGCCACGTGCTGGGCGGCGTCAAGGCGGTCGGGCACGTCGTCGTCCTCGGCGCGCAGGCCGCCATCGACAAAGCCAACGCCGAGCAGCCCGGCTGGCTCAAGGTGACGAAGGTGGGCCTGTGAGACAGGCATAAAACTTGCTCGCTCGGTCTGGAGAAAAGCACTATCTCTCTGGGGGGCGCTACATGGACATTCGCGGCTTCATCTTCGACCTGGACGGCGTGCTGACCGACACCGCCGAGTACCACTTCCGGGCGTGGAAACGCCTGGCCGATGACATCGGCGTCCCCTTCACGCGCGAGCAAAACGAAGCCCTGCGCGGCGTCTCGCGCCGCCAATCCCTCGAACTCCTTCTCGCGGGCCGCGTCTTCCCCGAAGACCAGATGCTCGAGATGATGAACCGCAAGAACCGCTACTACGTGGCGATGCTCGACCAGGTCACCCCTGACGACCTGCTGCCGGGCGTCCGCGCCTTGCTGGACGAGTTGCGGGCCGCTGACATGAAGATCGCCCTCGGCTCGGCCAGCAAGAACGCCCAGGAGGTGGTGCGCCGCCTGGGCATCGCGGCCGACCTGGACGGCATCGCCGACGGCTACTCCGTGGTCCGCCCCAAGCCCGCCCCCGATCTGTTCGTCTACGCCGCCGGCCTGCTGCGCCTGCCCGTCGCGCAGTGCATCGTCGTTGAGGACGCCGAGGCCGGCGTCCAGGCGGCTAAGGAGGGCGGCATGCTCACCGTCGGCCTCGGTCCGCGCGAGCGCGTCCGCATGGCCGACGCCGTCTTCCCCGACCTGGCCCATGTAACCCTTAAAGACATCCTGACCGCGTTGGCCCGTTAACCCACTGCCCGCCGACCGCCAAGCGTTGGCCTATCGCACGAGGGTTGGTCATCGGCGGCCCACCCCGATTTCGGAGACAGCATGGACGACACCTGGCTCATCCGCGAAACCGAGTTCGACCCCGCCAAAGTCGCCCCCCAGGAAGCTGTGTTCACCATCGGCAACGGCTCGCTGTCGACACGCGGTGCGTTCGAGGAGGGCTTCCCCGGCCGCGTCCCCGTCACGCTCGTCCACGGCGTGTTCGACGACGTGCCCATCGCCATGACCGAACTAGCGAATGTGCCGTCCTGGCTGCCGCTGGCGGTCGTCGTGGACGGCGAGGCGGTCCGCATGACCGAGGGCGAGCTGCTGAGTTACGAGCGCACGCTGGACATGCGCACCGGCCTGCTGACGCGCGCCGTCCGCTGGCGCAGCCCGGCCGGCCGCACCGTCGACGTGCGCTACGAGCGCTTCGCCAGCCGCGCCGACCCGGCCGTCCTCGCCCTGCGCTGCCAGGTGACGCCCGTCGACTTCAGCGGCCCGGTGGAACTGCGCGCCGGGCTGGACGGGAACGTCGACAATGCCGGCGTCGCGCACTGGCTCAAGGTGAGGCAGGGGCAGCAGGGGGAGCAGACCGTCTTCCTGGAGAGCCGCACGCGTGGCACAGGCCTCCAGCTGGCGGAGGCGGCGCGGCTCGACGTCCGCGGCGTAGCGGTCGAGTACAGCGTCGAGCAGGCCGAGAACCACCCCACCGTCGTCGCTCGCTATCAGGCTCAGCCAGGCCAGACCGTCACCGCCGAGAAGCTCGTCACCCTCTACACCGCCCACGACGCGGGCCGCCAGGTGTGCGCCGCCGCCCTCGACAAGCTCGCCGCGCTGACAGCGGGCGGCCCGGCCTTCGGCCGGCTGCTCCAGGACAACGCCCGCGCCTGGGCCGAGGTGTGGGACGCGTCGGACGTAGTCATCGAGGGCGACGACGAGGCTCAGCGCGGCTTGCGCTACAGCCTGTTCCAACTCTTCATCGCCGCGCCGAAACACGACGAGTACGTCAGCATCGCCGCCAAGACCATGAGCGGCTTCGGCTATCGCGGCCACGTCTTCTGGGACACCGAGATCTTCATCCTGCCCGTGTTCACCTTCACCCAGCCCGCCATCGCCCGCAACCTCCTGGTCTACCGCTACCACACCCTTGGCGGCGCGCGGGCCAAGGCTCAGGAAGCGGGTCTCCAGGGCGCGCAGTACCCCTGGGAGGCGGCGCTGACGGGCGAGGAGGTCACGCCGCGCTTCGTCCCTGGGCCGAAGGGCGGCCAGGTCCGCATCTGGACGGGCGACATCGAGATTCACATCTCGTCCGACATCGCCTACGCGATCTGGCAATACTGGCAGGCGACCGACGACGACCGCTTCATGATCGACTACGGCGCGGAGATGATTCTCGACACCGCCGTCTTCTGGGCCAGCCGCGTCGAGTGGGTGCCTGACGAGGACCGCTACGAGGTCAGCGACATCATCGGCCCCGACGAGTACCACGAGCACGTCGACAACAACGTCTACACCAACTACCTGGCGCGCTGGCACTTGCAGCTGGCCCAGTCCACCCTCGACTGGCTGCGACGCGTGGCCCCGGCCAAGGCCGACGAGCTTGTGGCGCGGCTGGGCCTGACGGACGAGATGCTCGCCAAGTGGCGCGATATCATCGCCAAGATTCTCATTCTCCAGGACCCGGCCACGGGCCTGTACGAGCAATTCGAGGGCTACTTCCAGCGCGAGGACGTCGACCTGGCGGCGCTGGAGCCGCGCCACAAGTCCGTCCAGGCTCTCTTCGGCATCGAGGAGACCAACCAGACCCAGGTCCTCAAGCAGCCTGACGTGCTGATGCTGGTCTACCTGCTGCCCGACGAGTTCGACGCGAAGACCACGCGCGCCAACTGGGACTACTACACACCGCGCACCGACCTGACCCACGGCTCGTCCCTGGCGCCCGGCATCCAGGCCATCCTGGCCTGCCGCATGGGCGACCCCGACCTGGCCTATCCCTTCTTCAAGCAGGCCGCCCTCATCGACCTCCACGACCTGCGGCTCAACACGGCCGACGGCATCCACGGCGCGGCGGCGGGCGCGGCCTGGCAGGCGGCGGTGTTGGGCTTCGGCGGGCTGCGCGTGACGGACGCGGGCCTGGTCACGGAACCGCGCCTGCCTAGCCACTGGACACGTCTCGCGTTCAAGGTGTGCTACAAGGGGGAACTGAAGGCGTTCGACTTCCAAGCCCCAGGGACATGAGTCATCCCGAATTTTGGGTAGGGAGGACGAACGGTCCGCCACGCTGGAACGTTCAGGCCCCAGTTCTCAGGGACCAAATGGGTAGGTTAAGTGGGGACTGGGGCCTGAACGCCCCAGCTTGGGCACACGCATTTCGCTTGCGTTAAGAGGAAGGCCAAAAATGGGATGCGAAAATTCGGGACGCCTCATCCTCACGCATCATTACCCCCTTGACAAAAGCGTGAATATGCTTTATAAGAATAGAGGACTCAACTGGAACCGCTTCCACTCGAACCGAGACTACTGCGAGTGCGATGAGCACGATCCGTGACGTGGCCGAGCGTGCGGGCGTCGGGCTGGCGACCGTGTCGCGGGTTCTTAATCACAGCCCCCTGGTCAGCCAAAGCACCCGCGAGCGAGTCCTCGCCGCCATCCACGATCTCAACTACACCCCCCACCCCATGGCGCGGCGGCTCTCGCTTGGTCGCACCTTAACCATCAAGGTGATGGCGCCCTTCTTCACCCAGCCGTCCGTCGCGGAGCGGCTCAACGGCGTGGTGAGCCTGCTGGCCGACAGCGAGTACGATCTGCTGGTGCACGACATCGAGACGCCGGCCCGCCGCGCGACGTGCTTCGAGGCCATCCCCAGCCGCAAGGAGGTGGATGGGATGCTCGTCATCTCACTGTCGCCGCGCGACGACGAGGCCGCCCGCCTGGCGCAGGCCGACGTCCCCCTCGTCTTCATCGACGGCGACCACCCCGCGTTGACGAGGGCGCACCGCGTGACCGTCGACGACGTGGCGGGGGGACGAATGGCGACGGAGTATCTCATCGGCCTGGGGCATCGCCGCATTGGCTTCATCGGCGACGTGGCGCACAGCCCGTTCAACTTCGTGTCCAGCCGGCGCCGCTATCTTGGCTACCGCCAGGCGCTCCAGGCGGCGGGGCTGGCATTCCGGCCCGGCGACCTGGCGGAAGGGCCACATGGCCGTCGCGCCGCTCGCCAGATGGCACGTAATGTGCTATCCCTTCCACAACCGCCGACCGCCATTTTCGCGGCCAGCGACACGCAAGGGGTTGGGGTACTCGAAGCCGCGCGCGATCTGGGGCTGCGCGTGCCGGAGGACGTGTCGGTCATCGGCTACGATGACATCGAGGTAGCGGACGTGGTGGGCCTGACGACAATGCGCCAGATGCTCTTCGAGTCGGGGCGGCGTGGCGTCGAACTCCTGTTAGCGACGCTCGAGCAGCCCGAGATGGCGCGGGTCCACGAAGTTCTCCCCTCACAACTGGTTGTGCGCGCGACGACCGCGCCGCCGCGCGCGTAGGGGCAACCCAATCGGTTGCCCGCCGACAGCAGGGACCTGCCCTGCCCCTTCTTCACCATCTCAAAACCTGACCCCGTCATCTTACCCCTAGCGCTACCCTGGGGTCCCCGCACACACCCACAGTTGAATAGACGGTCAATGCTCGACACTCTCGTGGAGGAGAAAGCTCTATGAAAAAGCTCGTCTTTTCGCTCCTGATCGTGGTAGCCCTGGTGGTCGTGGCGTGCGGTGGCGGCGGGGGCACGGCGCAGCAACAGCAGCAAGCCCCGGCCGCCAAGTCCGGCGCAGCGTCCTCAACCGCCGCGCCGACCCAGGCGGCTCAGGCCGGTGGCGGGGGCGCGGCGGCCCCGGCGGGTCAACTCCAGTTGATGGGCTGGTCGTCGTCCGACGCCGAGAACACCCGCCTGCAGGATGTCATCAAGACCTACAACGGCAAGTTCCCCAACGCGCAGGCCTCGCTGAACCTGGTGCCGGAGTATGACACCAAGCTCCAGACGGCCCTGGCCGGCGGTACGCCTCCTGATGTGTTCTACGTCGATAGCTTCAAGCTGCCCGACCTGGTGAAGGCTGGCGCGCTCGCGCCGGGTACGGGCAAGGTCCAGGATCAGGAAGACTTCTACCCCTTCGCCATCCAGGCCTTTACCTTCAAAGGGACCTACTACTGTCCGGCCAAGGACTTCTCGACGCTGGCCCTCATCGTCAACACCGACATGCTGAACGCGGCCGGCGTCAAGCCGCCGACGACGTGGGATGAGCTGCGCGCGGCGGCGCAGAAGCTGACCGACCCCAGCAAGAAGCAGTACGGCCTCGTCATCCCCAACGACATGGCGCGCTTCGCTGCCTTCATCTACCAGGCGGGCGGCCAGATCCTGAGCGACGACAAGACACAGTCGAAGTTCAACAGCCCCGAGGTCAAGCAGGCCTGGGACTTCTACACCGGTCTGTACAAGGACGGCTTCGCCCGCATGCCGTCTGAGGTGGACGCCGGCTGGCCGGGTGAGGCGTTTGGCAAGGGCAACGCGGCGATGGTGGTCGAGGGTAACTGGATCGCCCCGTTCCTCAAGGACAAGTTCCCCAACATCAAGTGGCAGGCCGTCGAGCTGCCCGCCGGCCCCAAGGGCAAGTCGACACTGGCCTTCACCGTGTGCTACGCCGTGCCTGCCAAGGCGAAGAATGCTGATGCGTCGTGGCAGCTTGTCAACTATCTGACGGGCAAGGAAGGCATGAAGGCCTGGACCGACCTGGGCCTGGCGATGCCGACCCGGAAGTCGCTGGCCGCCGACTGGCAGGCCAAGTTCCCGGAGTACAAGGCCTTCGCAGCAGGCGCGGACTACGCCAAGCCCTGGCAGTTCGTGACCGGTTTTAGCGACGCCATGGACACGGTCAACAACGACCTCAAAGCGGCCTTCCAGGGTCAGATGACGACCGACCAGGCGCTCAAGGAAGTCGACCAGGTCATCAACCAGGTGTTGAAGAAGCAGTAAGGCCTGACAAGCGACGGTAGACGATGGGCTGCGTCTGGCTCTCTGCGGTTCATCGTCTATCGTCCATTGTCCATCGTCCAGCTTTGAGAGGTGCATTATGGCGACACGCTCTGTGGTGCGGGGGCTGCGCCGCCAGGACATGACCTGGGGCTATGCCTTCCTCGCGCCCGCCCTGATCCTGCTGGCCGTCTTCCTCGTCGCGCCGATTGTCATGGCGCTGTGGGTCAGCTTCCGTGAGTGGACGGGCCTCCAGCCGGTGGGTGAGTCCACTTTCGTTGGCTTGCAGAACTACCGAACTATCCTCTTCGAGGACACGGTGCGGCGCACGGACTTCGCCCGCGCCATCCGCAACACCGTCTACTACGTCATCACCGTGGTGCCGTTGCAGACCATCCTGGCCCTATCGCTGGCCGTCATCGTCAACCAGCCGCGCTTGCCGGGCCGCTCGTTCTTCCGTACCGCCTACTACTTTCCGGCCATCAGTTCGTCGGTCGCCATCTCCCTCATCTTCCTGTTCCTGTACCAGAAGGGCGGCCTGATTAACTACATTCTGAACGCCATCACGGGCGGCCACTGGTCCAACCCCGACTGGCTGACCAACTCGAATGGGACCATTCACAACCTGCTGGGGGTGTTCGGCATCACGGCCAACTCGGTTCCTGCCTTGACCAACGCCGACTTTATGGGGCTTAGCTTGTGGGACTGGATCAGCGGGCCGAGCGTCGCCATGTCGTCCATCATCATGCTCAATGTCTGGACGACCATCGGCACCATGATGCTCATCTTCCTGGCTGCGCTCCAGGACATCCCCAGCTATGTCTACGAAGCGGCTGCCCTGGATGGGGCGTCGGCGTGGCAGACCTTCACCAAGATCACCGTCCCGCTGCTGCGCCCGACGACGTTCTTCGTCGTGACCATCGGCCTCATCGGCACCTTCCAGGTCTTCGACCAGATCTTCGTCATGGCCCCCGGCGAGCGCACCACCCTCAGTCTGGCCTACATGGTCTACCGCACCGCGTTCCGCAACGCGAGCATGGGTGAAGGCACGGCCATTGCCTTCATCCTGTTCATCATCATCTTTGTCTTTACGCTACTCCAGCGCCGCCTGACCAGCGACCGCGCCGAGGAGTAGGAGGAGGCCCTATGGCAACTGTCACCACCAAAGCCGGCGCGCCGGCCCGCCCCCTGGAGGTTGTCGGCGGGCAAGGCTCGGAGACCCGCGCGCGCATCCTCCGCATCCTTTCGCTGGCCGTCCTGACGCTCTTGGCCGTCATCATGCTCTACCCCTTCTTCTACGCGCTAGGCACGTCCTTCAAGACCAACGCCGAGGCCTTCTCGGCCCCGTTGAGCCTGATCCCTGCCCAGCCCAGCCTCGAAGCCTACCAGATGCTCAACAGCGGCCTGGCCAATGTGCCGCGCTGGACGTTCAACAGCGCCCTGGTGGCCATTATCGTCGCCGTCGCCCGCGTCCTGTTCGACTCCATCGCGGGCTACGCCCTGGCGCGCATGCACTTCCCCGGCCGCGGCGTCATCTTCATGGTCCTGCTGGGCACGATGATGATCCCCGGCGTTGTGCTGCTCATCCCGCGCTTCATCGTCCTCAAGCAGCTCGGCATGCTCGACACCTACTGGGGCCTGACGTTACCGTTCATGGTCGATGTCTTCGGCATCTTCATGATGAAGCAGTTCTTCGAGTCGGTGCCATATGAGCTGGAGGAGGCGGCGTTCATGGACGGCGCGAACCGCCTGGACATGTTCTTCCGCGTCATCCTGCCGACGGCAGGCCCGGCGCTGGCCGCCCTCGCCATCTTCAGCTTCCAGGGCATGTGGAACAACTTCATGGACGTCCTGGTCATCGTCAACAACCCTGAGCTATACACCCTGCCGCTGGGCCTGGGCTTGCTCCGTGGCTCGCAGGGTGTCAACCTGCCGTGGAACTTCATCATGGCCGGCTCGATCCTGACCACGCTGCCCATGGCGCTCATCGTCCTGTTCTTCCAGCGCTACTTCGTCGAGGGTATCTCGTACAGCGGTATCAAGGGCTGACGAGCGACGACGGACGAAGGACCATTGACGACGGCAAAAGGCCCGCTCCTGGCGG
>CAZLBQ010000244.1:0-9163 GCA_964557745.1 uncultured Anaerolineales bacterium | reverse complement strand
CTGGCCGCGACGCCTGTGGCGTCGACGACGCCAGCCGCCCACTGGCTGCTGTGGGACGAAGGGTGTCACCAGGCCGACGCGCTGGCCGACGCGCTGGCCGCCGTCGCCGGTCACACCGTCCAGCTCCGCCGCGCCGGACGCGATTACGATCCGCTGGCCGCGGCCGACTACGCCCGCGCCCTCGATCAGGCGCCCGGCCGGCCGCTGGTCCTGGTCCAGCTCCTCCCCCCCGGCGACGAACCGGCAGCCGCCATCGCCCGACTGGCCCAAGGCGCCGCCGCCGGGCACGAGCCGCTGCTGGCGCTGGTCGAGGCCTTGGCCTCCCGCCCCCCGTGGCGCGGTGTCACCCTGCTCCTGCTCACGCGCGGCGCGCAAGGACCCCAAACCTCCCCCGCCCTGGACCACTCCACCCGCTGGGGGCTGGCCACCAGCCTCCCCGCCGAGCTCAAGGGCCTGACCTGCCGCGCCATCGATGTCGGCGGCGCCAGCGACGCCGGCGGCGACGAAGTCGCCGACGACGAAGTCGCCGCGCGACTGGCCCACCAGCTGATTCAGGAAGTGGCCGCCGCCAGCGCGGCCGAGAGCGAGGTCGCCTACCGCGGCGGCCGCCGCTATGGCCGCGCCATCGAGCCGGCCCGCCTCCCCCCCCAGACCGAACTCCCCTGGCGACGCGGCGGCGCGTATCTGATCACCGGCGGACTGGGGGGAATCGGCCGCTGCCTGGCCCGCCGCCTGGCCCACGACTGCGACGCCCGCCTGCTGCTCACCGGTCGCTCCCCGCTCTCCGCCGAAGCCGAGGACTTCCTGCAAACGCTCCGCGCCGGCCGCGCGCAACCGATCGACTATCTGCCCGGCGACGTCGCCGATCCGGAACACGTCCAGCGGCTGGCCGACTGGGCCCGCGAACAGGGGGGGCTCGACGGCTGGATCCACGCCGCCGGCGTCCTCGATCTCGAGCGGCTCGCGCTGCGCGCCAAAACGGTCGACAGCTTCGCCCACGCCTTGCGCGCCAAGGTCGCCGGCGCGTGCCTGATCCATCAGCTCCTGGCCCCCCGCCAGATCGTCCTCTGCTCCTCCATCGGCTCCCTCAGCCCGCCGCTGGCCGCCGGACAAAGCGACTACGCCAGCGCCAACCGCTTCCTCCGCGATCTGGCCAGCGCGCTGGCCGCCCAGGGGGAAAACGCCCAGGCCCTCTTGCTCTCCGAATGGGGACAGGTCGGCATGCTCGCCGGACGTCAGGTCGGACCGATCGTCCGCCGACTCGGACTGGCCCCCTTCACCGAGACCGAGGCGCTGGCCGCCTGCGAGGCCAGTCTCGCCGCCCCCGGCGCGCCCGAGCGGCTGCTCCTCAAGCCCCAGGACGCCCGCCGCTTCCAACCCCAGCAACTCCTCCTCCCACCCCCCGAGACGACGCTCGACGCGCTGGTCGCCGCCGTCGGGCGGGCCGAGACGATCGAGGCCGCCCCCCTCCTGCCCCAGCTCGATCAATACCAACGCCAGGAGCAGGCGCTCCACCAGCGGGGGCTCGAATTCGTCGCCGCCGCCCTGGCCCAGCGGGGACTCTTCACCCAGACGGGCCAAACGCACAGCCGCGACCAGATCGAACAGCGCCTCGCGCTCGATCCCCGCCATCGGCCCCTCTTCGGTCGCCTGCTGAACCGGCTGGTCGACGCCGCCTGGCTCCAGACCTCCGGGAACGACCGGTACGTCGGCCAACGCCCCTTCTCCACCGACCTCCCGGACACGCCCGTGGCCGACGCGTTTCCCCAGGCCCGCGCCGCCGAGACCCTGCTCCAGCGCACGGGGGGCGCGCTGGCCCAGCTCCTGGCCGGACAGCTCGAACCGACCGCGCTGCTCTTCCCCCAGGGGGACGCCAGCGACGCCGAGGCCCTCTACCAGGACACCCCCTTCGCCCGCTACTACAACCGGCTCGTCGCCGCCGCGCTCGTCGCTTATCAAGCGCGACTCGGAAACACCCCCTGCCGCGCGCTCGAAGTCGGCGCCGGCTCCGGCGGGACCACCAGCGAGTTGCTCCCCGCCCTCGCCGCCGCCGGCGCCCCCTACCAGTACGCCTTCACCGACCGCTCGGCCAGCTTCCTCGCACGCGCCGAACAGAAGTTCGCCTCCTATCAGCCCCACGTCCGCTACCAGACCCTCGATCTGGAACGCGCCCCCGCCCCCCACGAACAAGACGCCTACCATGTCGTCGTCGCCGCCAACGTCCTGCACGCCACCGCCGATCTGGCCCAGACCCTCGACCACCTCCGCCAACGACTCGTCCCCGGCGGACTCTTGATCGCGCTGGAGCTGACCCAGGCCCCCCTCTGGGTCGAACTCACCTTCGGACTCACCGACGGCTGGCGACGATTCACCGACCGCCACCGCCGCGCCGACCAGCCACTGCTGGAACGAAACGACTGGCTCGAGCTCCTCCGCCAACGCGGCTTCCCCCACGCCGCCGCCCTGCCCCAACCGCCAGCCCAACTCGCCGACGCCCCACAAATTCTCCTGGTGGCCCTCCGTGAGGGGAGCCCCGCCGCCAGCAGGCCAGCGGCTGCGCCGCCGCCGAGCGCGGCCAGCCAGCCTGTCGCCGCGCCCGTCGTCGCCGAACTCCTCACGCCGTCCCGCGCCTTGACCGAGCGGGTGCGCGCCTTGGTGCGGGGGGAATTCTGCCGTCTCTTGCGGCTCGCCCCCGAGGAGCTGCGCCCCGACGCCAACTTCATGGACCTCGGCTTCGACTCGATCCTCGCCCTGCAGATCCAAAAGGGGCTGGCTGAACAGACCGGGCTGGCCCTCGAAACCACCCTCCTCTTCAAACACCCCTCGGTCGCCGCCCTCACCGAGCACCTCGTCGCCGCCCATGGCCCGGAACTGGCCAAAACCTTCCAGCTCGCCGAAGCGCCCACCAGCGGCCAACCCAGCCCAGGCGCGGAAAGCCCCGCCGCGCCGCCAACGTCCGTAGCGCTCGCCGCGCAGCAGCAGCAGCGCCCCCTGATCGCGATCGTGGGGCTGGGCTGTCGCTTCCCTGGCGCGGCGGGGGTGGAGGCGTACTGGCGGAACGTGGCGCGGGGGTGGGACGCGGTGGGGCCCTGCCCGCCGACGCGGGGGGAGGGGAGCGGGCTGCCCGAGGCGGGCTGGCTCGAGGGGATCGAACGGTTCGACGCGGAGTTCTTTCAGATCTCTCCCCGCGAGGCGGAGCTGATGGACCCGCAGCAGCGGCTCTTTCTCGAGGTGGTCTGGGAGGCGCTGGAGCGGGGGGGCCAGCCGATCGACCGCCTGCCGACGACCGGCGTCTTCGTGGGGGTCACCTCCGCCGACTACGGCCTGTTGGCCGCCCAGGGGGGCGCCGGCGCCGATCCCCACCGCCACTCCGGCACCACCCTCTCGATGGTGGCGACGCGCACCAGTTATCTGCTCAACCTG
This sequence comes from uncultured Anaerolineales bacterium, assembly GCA_964557745.1. Classification (GTDB taxonomy): domain Bacteria; phylum Chloroflexota; class Anaerolineae; order Epilineales; family JAHCIE01; genus JAHCIE01. The sequence continues at coordinate 5,740 of CAZLBQ010000244.1, read as the reverse complement.
AAGGGCCCCAGCCTGACGGTCGACACCGCCTGCTCCTCCTCGCTGGTGGCCGTCCACCTGGCCTGCCAGAGCCTGGCGGCCGGCGAGTGCGAACTGGCGATCGCCGGCGGCGTCAACCTGATCCTCGATCTGGCGGGGACCCGCATGCTGTTGGCCAGCGGGATGCTCTCCCCGGCCGGACGCAGCCGCGCCTTCGACCAGCGCGCCGACGGCTTCGCCCGCGGCGAGGGGGTCGCCTGCGCGCTGCTCAAACCGTACGCCCAAGCGCTGGCCGACGGCGATCCCATCTGGGGGCTCATCGAGGCCTCGGCCGTCAACAACGACGGACACGCCAAGGCCGGACTCCAAGCGCCCAGCCCCCAAGCGCAGGAAGCGGTCATCACCCGCGCCTATCGGCAGGCCGGGATCTCCGCCCGCCAGGTCGGCCTGGTCGAGGCGCATGGCACCGGCACCGCGCTGGGGGACCCCATCGAACTGGCCGCCCTCGAGGCCGCCTTCGCCCAATCGACCGACCAACGCGGCTTCTGCGCCCTGGGCTCCGCCAAGACGGGCCTGGGACATCTCGAAGCGGCCGCCGGCATGGCCGGGCTCTTCAAAGCGCTGTTGGCCCTCCAGCAACGCCAACTCCCTCCCACCCTACACCTCGACGAGCCCAACCGCCTGCTGCGACTGGAAGACTCCCCCTTCTGGATCAACGATCGCCTGCGACCCTGGAACTCCCCCCCCGGACAGCCCCGCCGTGCCGCCGTCAGCGCCTTCGGATTCGGCGGCACCAACGCCCATCTCCTCTTAAAGGAACCGCCCGAGCCGAGCCGAGCCGTGGCCGCCGCGCGCCCCTGGCAGGTGGTTCCCCTGTCGGCGGCGAGCGAGGCGGGCCTGGCGGCCCTGGTCGCCGCGCACATGGCGGCGCTCAACCGGGACACCCGCGGCGATCTGGCAGGCTGGGCGGCGACGGCCGGCGGCGGCCGGCGCCACTTCCGCCACCGGCTGGCGCTGGTGGTCCGTTCGCTCGACACGCTGGCCGACAAGCTGCGGCTGTTGGCGACCGGTTGGGAAGAGCGTCACGCGCTGCGCGGCTCGCTGGTGTTCTGCGGCGGCGACGACGCGGAGGCGCTGGCGCAAGAGGCGCTCGTTCCGCGCCTGGCGCGGCTGGCGCCGGAGTCGTTGGCCTGGCTCAGGCAATACTGTCAGGGGGAAGCGGTCGAGCGCTGGGGGCCTCCCGTGACGGCGGCCGCGCCGCGGCCGCCGGCGGACGACGACGGTTGGCGCGAGCTGGGGACCGCGCTGGCCCTGTTGTACGTCCTGGGCGCCGAGGTCGACTGGGCCGCCGCGCAGCCCGGCGCGCGACAGGCCGAACTGCCGACCTACCCCTTCCAGCGAAAAGGATACTGGCTGCGCGGCGCGGCGCCGGCCGCCGGCCCGGAAGACGCCCCTCGGGAAACCGAAGAACTGGCCGAGTGGTTTTTGGAGCCGGTGTGGGAGCAGGCGGAGTCCCGCGGTGATCGCCGGCCGCTGCCGGCCGGGACGTGGCTGGTGTGGGGACGCGGCGACGGGCCTCAGACCCAAGCCCTGATCGCGGGTTTATGCGCCCGCGGCGCGCGGGTCGCGCTGGTCGCCCCCGGCGCGGCGTACGCGGGGCTGCGCTGGCAAGACGGGCTGGGCCGGGGCACGCTCGCAGCGGACGACGCGGCGCAGTGGCGAGCCCTGCTCGACGACCTGGGGAGCGAACTGGCCGGGGTGATCCACGCGGCGGCCGAACTGTGGTCGGACGCGCCGGCGCCGAGCGAAGAAGAGTCGGACGAACTGGCGGCCGCCCAATTGGCGGCGGCCGAGGCGCGATTGGCGCGCTCCATCGCCGAGGGGGCGCTGCCCCTCTATCATCTGGCGCCCCTCTGGGGCGCCGACGCCGGGCCACTGGAACTGTGGCTCTGGACCCACGGCGCGGCGACGGCGGAAGGCGACAATCCCGAGCAGGCGCTGCTCGCCGAGCAAGCGCTCGGCGCCGAGCAAGCGCTAGTCGCCAGCATGGGGCTGGCGCTGGCGGCCGAGTATCCGCGGCTGGCGGCGACGCAGGTCGACGCCGCGCGGGCCGACGACCTGCTGGCCGAACTGGAGACCGGGCCCAGCGACCAGCCAATCGCCTACGCGCCCCACCGCCACCAGCGGCGACTGGTCCCCTACGCGCCGCAAGCGCCCCGCGCGCCGGTGATCCGCGCCGGTGGCGTCTATCTGATCAGCGGCGGACTGGGAGACATGGGGCTGGCGCTGGCGGCGGGACTGGCCGACCAGGGGGCCGGCGCGCTGATTCTGGTCGGCCGCTCGGGACAGGCCAGCGACCCGCGGGCCCTGGCCGCCCTCGAGGCGCGGGTCACCGTCTGGGCCGTCGCCGGCGACGTGGCCGACGCCGACTTCGTCCGCGATCTGTTGGCCCAGATCGGCCAGCGCCACGGCGCGCTGCATGGCGTGATCCACGCGGCCGGCGTCCTAAACGATCGGCTCTTGTGCCGTCAAACGCCCGCCGACATCGCGGCCATCCTGCGCCCCAAGACGCTCGGCGCGCTGGTCCTCGACCGACTCACCCGCCGGCTGGAACTCGACTTCTTCCTCGGCTGCTCGAGCGTGGCCGCCCTGGCCGGCGCGGCGGGCCAGGCCAGCTACGCCGGCGCTTGCGCCTATCTCGATCGGACGCTGGTCGCCCGCGCGCGAACCGGCGCGCGAGCGCTGGCCGTCAATTGGGGCGTCTGGGGACAGACGCGGGTGGTGGCGCGCGAATCGTATCAACGCTTCCTGCAGGCGCAAGGATTGGCGACCTTCTCGCACGCGCAAGGGGTGGCCGCCTGCCTGGCCGCGCTCGCCCAGCCTGCCGCGCAGCTCGTGGCGCGCCGCCTGCGCCCCGCCGACGCGGCCCACGCCCGCTGGGAAAACGCCTGCGCCCAAGCCAGTCAGGCGCAGCGGACCGCCTGGCTGACGCTGGCCCCCTATCAAGAAGAACTGGCCGCCGGCGCGCAAGAACTGGAACGCCTGGCCGCCCGCTACGTGGCCCTGGCCCTCCAGCAGGCGGGGCTGCTCGAACGGCCCGGCGCGACCTTCGACGAGGAGACCATCGCCCGGCGGCTGGAGCTGGCCCCCCACTACCGGCGGCAACTGCCGCGCTGGCTCGCCTTGGCCCGTCCCTGGCTCCCCCGGCAAGGGGACCAGTACACGGCGCGGCGGCCCGCCCGCTACGACCAGCGGCGACTGGCGCGACGCGCGTCGCGCGCGGCGCGCCGTTATCCGATCATGGCGCCGCAACTGGAGCTGTTGGTCCGCTGCGGCCGCCAGTTGGCCGCGGTCTGGGCCGGCCGCCAAGACCCCTTGGCGCTGCTCTTCCCCGACGGCTCGACCGCCACCGCCGAGGCGCTCTACAAAGACTCCCCGATCGCCGCCTTCTACGGCGCGCTGGTCGGGGCCGCCGCCGCGGCCTGCGCCCCGGCCGACGGCCGCCCCCTGCGGGCGCTGGAGATCGGCGCCGGCACCGGCGGGACCACGGCCCACACGCTGCCGCGCCTGCCCCCAGCGACCCGGTATCTCTACACCGACCTGTCGAGCGCGCTGGTCCAGCGCGCCGCGCGCCAGTGGGCCAATGACCCGCGCGTCCGCTGCCAGACCCTCGACATCGAGCAAGACCCTCGCGCCCAGGGCATCGGCCGGCCGTTCGACCTGGTGATCGCCGCCAACGTGCTGCACGCCACACGCGACCTGGCCCAGACCGTCGCCCACGCGCGCCGCCTGCTCCGCCCCGGCGGCCTGTTGATCCTGGTGGAAGCCACCGCCAGCCAGGGCTGGGGCGAACTGACCTTCGGCCTGACCGAGGGGTGGCGGCGGTTCACCGACGCGCCGCTGCGAACCGATCAGCCCCTGTTGTCGGTCGACCAGTGGCGGCGCCTGCTGAACCAGCGCGGCTTCTCCCGCACGGCCGTCTTTCCCCAGGGATTGGGAGAGGGAATCAGCCAGCACGTCCTGCTGGCCCAGGCCGACGGCGAACGGCCCCCCGCTCAGAAGACGCCGCGTGGCCAGAGGCCACGTGACCAGAAGTCACGCCGCGCGAAGCCGCAGCGACCGGCGCAGCACGCCGTAGGCCAGCCCACCGTAGGCGGGCCCGCCGGCGGCGGGCCGCTGGAAGAGCGGCTGGCCCAGGCGCTGGCCGAGGTGCTGCGCAGCGACGCGCCGATCGAACGCGACCGCTCGTTCCAGGAACTGGGGGTCGACTCGCTGTTGGCCCTCGAGGTGATCGGACTCCTCCAGCGCCGCTGGGGACTGGCGGGCCTGGCGCCCACGGCCCTCTTCGAGCACCCCAGCGTGACCCGACTGGCCGCCCACCTGGCCCGCCGCTACCCCGAGCAACTGGCCCGACTGGCCCAGCCCCCAGCCGCCGACAACGACGACGCGGCCGACACCACGCCGTCGGCGCCGCCAAGCCGGCTGCCCGTTCCGCGCCGCCGCCAACGGCGCCGCCGCCAGGCCGATGCCGCGGCCCCCCGCGCCCCGATCGCCGTGGTGGGCTACGCGTGCCGGGTTCCGGGTGGGGAGGACGCGGCCGGCTACTGGCGGCTGCTGGCGGCGGGGCGTGACGCGACCGGCAGCCCCTCGGCGGCCCGCTGGCGGCTGGCCGGCCAACCGCCGCAGGCCAGCGCGCGGGGCGGCTTTTTGGAGGGGATCGACCAGTTCGACCCCCTCTTCTTCCGTCTCTCGCCTTTGGAGGCGAGCCAGATGGACCCGCGGCAGCGGCTCTTCCTCGAAACGGCCTACGCCGCCCTGGAGCACGCCGGCTACGGCGGCGAAAAGCTGCGCGCGACCCGGACCGGCGTCTTCGTCGGCACGGCCGGACAGGACTACCTGGCCGGCGCCGGCGCCGCCGGCATCGGACCCCACTGGGCCACCGGCTCGTCCGCCGCCATCCTGGCCAGCCGACTGTCGTACTTCCTGGACCTCACCGGACCGACCCTGCCGGTCGACACCGCCTGCAGCGCCAGCCTGGTCGCCACCCACCTGGCGGTCGAGAGCCTCGCCCGCGGCGAGTGCGACTACGCCCTGGCCGGCGGCGCGCAGCTCAACCTGTGGCTCAAAAGCTTCGCCGCCTTCGCCCAGATGGGGGCCCTGGCCCCCGGAGGACGCTGCCGACCCTTCGACCAGCGCGCCGACGGCTTCATTCCAGCCGAGGGGGTCGCCGCCCTCCTCTTGCGACCGCTCGCCGACGCGCTGGCCGCCGGCGACACGATCCACGCGGTAATCCTCGGCAGCGCCGTCAACAACGACGGCCGCACCAACGGCCTGACCGCCCCCAACCCGGCCGCCCAACGCGCCGCGCTGTGCGACGCCTGGCGCGACGCCGGCGTCGCGCCCGACAGTCTCGACTACCTCGAAGCGCATGGCACCGGCACCGCGCTGGGGGACCCCATCGAGGTCGAGGGGTTCGCCAGCGCTTGCGCGCTGTTCACCCCCCGCAAGCAGTTCTGCCAGCTCGGCTCGGTGAAGAGCAACCTGGGACACGCCGAAAGCGCCGCCGGACTGGTCGGGCTCGTCAAAACCCTCCTGGCCTTGGAGCAGGAGCAACTCCCCCCCACCCTGCACCTCCAGGACCCCAACCGACACATCGCCTGGGAAGAGACCCCGCTGGCGATCAACGACCGGCTGCGCCCCTGGCCGCGGCGGGCCGAGCGGCCGCGCCGCGCCGGGGTCAGCGCCTTCGGCTTCGGCGGCA
>CAZLBQ010000243.1:0-9164 GCA_964557745.1 uncultured Anaerolineales bacterium | reverse complement strand
TCTGCTCTGGCAACGTTTCCAGAGGAGACCCCTCACTCCGTTCGGGGTGACAGCGGAAGGTTCTGAGCAGCGGAGCGAGGCATCTGCCTTGCCTGCGTCGTCAGAGCAGACGCCTCGCTCCGCTCGGAGTGACCTCTAGTCGCCTCCGACTACGGACAGAATGAACAGAATAGGAAGCATTCTGTTCATTCTGTCTAGGCCGGGTTACGACTAGCGGTGTGTTACACGTAAGCTGCGCGTTTCGTCATGCCGCCGCCTCGGCGGCTGGTCATGACATCAGAGCGCGACGAGGGCGCGGCGAATGGCGCCCAGACGGAAGGGCAAGCGGCGCCAGCGATCCCCATGATCGGCGCTGTGCCAGACCTCCCCATTGCCGAGACCCGCATAGACATGCCCCGGCTCAGTGGGCTCGGTGATCAGCGCATAGGGCATGGCATCGAGAGGCTGGGGTAGGCCGCCACCGAGGCGCTGCCATCTCGCCCCATCATGGCGGAAGATGCCCGCCTGGGCGTTGTTCTCGCTGTGCGCCTTGGTCGCGCCGGGGGAGGCAGAGAGATACCATACCTCCGGGCGCTCGCCATCGGCAGCGACTGCCCAGCCATAGGTGCGGTCCAGACCTTCTGGCGTCCGGAGCCAGGTCCGCCCGCCGTCACGACTGAAGGCGTGACCACCCCCTGTTCCGCCGCCCTCATAGAGCCAGTCGCCGCGCCTCGCGTTGAAAACCAGCGAGTGGCAGTCGCGCAAGGCGCCCCGACGGTGGCCGAGCCAGGTTTGGCCGCCGTCCAGGCTCAAGACCGTCGCGCCGAATTCGATGCCGACGGCGATACGATGGGGATCCGTGGGCGAGAGGGCTATCGCCTGAACATAGCCGATGAAGGGCTTCTCGGCCGGTGAGAACCACAGCCGCCGCCCCGGTATCCGCCGGAACGACGGCATCTCACGCCATGTCCCGCCCCCATCTGCCGACTGGAACAGGCGGGCAGGCTTCGTCCCGGCCAGAACAACCCCCGGCTGGGTGGGGCTGACGGCCAACGCCTTGACGATCTGCCCGGCGAGGCCGACTGGGCGCCACGTGATCCCCGCGTCATCCGAGCGCAGCACCCCCGCGCCCTGTGTACCGGCATACAGCGTCTGACGGTTCAGCGGGTCGCCCGCCAGACAGGCAACGGCCTGGTCAGTAACAGGACACGTGACCTGCCACTCGCCTGACTCCAGCATGGCGGCTCTGGCAATACCATCGCCGGTCGTGGCGACGAATACCTTGCTGGGCATAGGCGCAAGCCTCTTTCTCAAGGCGCTAGCTCGGCCGTGTGCTCGGCCAGGTGGTGGGCGGGTGTCCGGAACAACTGAGCGACGGTATGGCGCCCCTCCCCGTAGAAGTTAGCGCTGAGGTTCCAATCGCTATCCGGTACTGTCTCTAGCGCCTTGAGCGTGGCATCCATCGCGGCGTCGTAGCGCCGCCGCACCGAGTCAGGGGTGCTGTTGCGCGCCAATAGGCGCATGTACCAGTAGCTCAGCGGGTCGCGCAGCGGCCTGGGCATGTTGAACATCCCCTTGCCGCGCCGCGCGCTCTCAACTTCTTGGGGCAGGTACTCCACGGACCACGTCAGGTGCGTGAACACCTCGGCCACGGTCCAGGCGCTGCCTGGATACTTCTGCCGCCATTGAGCGCCCGAAACGGCCGCCAGGCGGTCGTGGAACGCCCGCCGTGTCGCTTCAAGCTCCGCCCGCAACGCCTCGCGATCCACAACAGCCTCGGCTTGAACGGCATATACCAATGTATCGGTCACGGCTTTACCTCCTTGTCGCGCGACGAACTCAGTGGCTCGGTTAAGTTTGAGCCGACGCCGAACGCAGCAGACTCTTGGCGGCCGCCGCATAGGTCTCGACGTTAAGCTCAGGGTCGAGGGCCATCTGCAATTCCAGCCCGTAATACAGTGATAGCACGAGCTGGCTGACGGCGTGTGGGTCGAGGGACTTGTCGATCTGGTCGGCCGCTTGTGCCTTAGCAACGATCTGCGTCAGGGTCTCGCGGTAGCTGTCCACGACACGCTCGACCGTCGCCCGCACGCTGGGGTTCACCAACGCCTCGCCCCAGCCCTGCACGTTGACGCGCCCTGCCCCCAGGGTGGCCGCCCCCTGGAGCCCGTGGAAGAAGAAATCGATCAGATCATGGAGAGCTTGCATCGGATCGGCGCTGGCAATGGCCGCGGCCAACAGCTCGCGGCTGCGCTCGTAGTCGAACTCGAAGCTGGCCTGGATAATCTCATCTTTGCTGGCGAAGTAATGGTAGACGGCGCCCGGGCTGAGCTTCGCCTCTTCGTAGATGTCGCGCATCGTCGTCTGGTGGAAACCCTTGCGGGCGAAGCATTGGTAGGCGGCGTCGATGATCTGGCGTCGCCGCGCCGCGCTGTATTCCTGGCTTACTTTAGGCATCAATTATCCTTAAATAAATCGAACGATTGGTTTATATTATAGCACAGCTGATGCGCTCTGTCAATAGCACAAGCGTTTGGCGGCATTCGGCTCCGTAGCGACGGCAGGAAGAGCGAGGCTTACGGGTGTGCGAGGGGGATGTCGAGCTGGCCGAGGTTCTGGAACTGGCCGGCGTCGTCCTGGGCGTACAGCCCGACGCTGACGAGGCGCGCCGTCTTGCCGTCGGGGACGGGGATGGCGTAGTCGTCGCGGACGATCTCCTTCGAGCGCCAGCGCGTCGTCGGGTACCAGCCGTAGACGGGCGCGACGCGGTCGGCCTGGGCGATGATGGCGTCCGGGCCGTCGATGCGGTCGCGGTCCGAGAGGTGGACGAACACGCTGTAGTCGCGGCGCGGGCGCTCCTGGGCCTGCCAGTAGAGGGTTAGGCGCCACGAGCGCCCGTCGTCGCGCGGCGTCACCTGCCAGGCCAGCAGGCTGATGGGGCCCATGGCGATGGGTGTCTGGCCCGGCGGCACGTCGGCGTCGTCCAGGACCGGCTGGTCGGAGACGCGTACCAACTCGTCCGAGTAGCCACTGAGGTAGGCGCGCCCCAGCCGCTCGTTCCACCACTTGAGGGGCAGCGTGTAGAAGGTCGGGCTGATGACGTACAGCGGCCGTCCGCTCGCCAGCAACGCCTTGAGGTCGGCGCGGTGGTCGACCAGGGTGAGCGGCGGCAGGGCCCCTGTCGCCTCGCCGTAGCCAACGGCAAAGAGGTCGCGCCCCCACGTCGTCATCAGAATCGGGTCCGGCGGCTGCAAGCCGGAGTGGGCGACAGCCTCGATGCGCTGGCGGCTGTACGGGTCGGCGGTGATGCTGCGCACCCACAGGCCGTTCTGGGTGACCAGGGCAACGGAGGCCGCCACCAGGCCCGCCCCCGCTAGCCCCAGCCCAACGCGGCCCCGCTCGGCTAACCCTTCGGCGGCCAGCCCAACGCCCATGACCAACGCTACCAGCGCGGGCAGCAGGGCGGCAGGCAAGAACACCGCCCGCGTGTAGACAGCGACGAAGACAAGGTTCGCCCCCAGCAGCGTCAGCCAGGCGAGCGCGGCCCAGAAGCGTTCGTCCCTGTCATGCCATCGGTCTCCCCACACCCTCCCCAGTAACCCTACTATCCCCACCAGCGCCAGCGGCCAGCCCAGCGTGTCCAGTGTCGCGCGGGCGATGTCCAGGCCCGCCGGGCGACGGGCGCCACTCTCGGCCAGTAGGGGCTGGTACTCGCGCGCGGTGACAATGGCCCAGAAGCCGTCCCACGTCCCCGGCTGGCCGTACAGCCACGTCGCGCCGCTCCAGGCGCGCCAGGGCAGATAGAGGTAGACGGCGAAGGGGAGGGCGAAGGCGAGCGCGGCCCAGACCAGCCGAGCCGGGCGGGCGCGCAGGGCGGAGAGGGCCAGCGGGGCGACGTAGACGGCGAGGGCGGGCGCGGCCAGGACGGCCAGGCGGTGGTGCCCAACAGCCAGCCCCATGACGAAGGCTAGGGGGTACAGCCAGCGCGGCTGACCGCTGCGCCACCACTGGGAGGCCGCCAGGAAGGCCAGCACAAGGAGAGCCACGAGCAGGGCGTACACCTCGGCGACGACGGCGTGGATCCAGACGGGACGCAGCGCGGCCATCAACAGCGCTGTGGCAGCCGCCAGCCAGGGGCGGACACCCAGCCGCTGGAGCAGAAGGTAGACGCCGAGCAACGCGACCAGCGCCCACAGCGTCGAGAAGGCCGACGCAGCGGCGGCCGGTGGCGCGCCGACGAGCCGCCCGGCCGAGGTGAAGGCCGCGCCGAGCAGCGAGTAGAGGGGGTAGCCGGTCGGGTGGGCCGTCCCCCACTGAGTCAGAACGTTCTGGAACTCGGCCGTGTCGTTGACATACTCGTCGTTGCTGCCGTTGATGTCGCGCTGGAGAGTCGCCAGGTAGAGAAGGGCCAGCGCCGCTGCGAGCAGCACGGCGGGCAGGCGAGCGCGTGCGCGCAACAGCGGCGCGGGGAAGTGCGTGGTGTTCACAAGACGGCTATTGTAGCGCCATCGCCACGGAACGCCAAGCCACAGCCTCCCCTCTAATCAGCCGCCGGGATGACCAGCCACAGGATCAGGTACGGGACGAGGCCGGGCAGGCCGCCGGGCAACAGCAGGAACAGGAAGATGATGCGGAAAATCCACGGGCTGAGGCCAAAGAACTCACCCAATCCGCCACACACCCCGCCGATGATGCGGTCACGTCGTGACCGGCGCAACTTGTTCTGGGTCGCCATATTCTGTTTCCTCCTTACATACCTTGCCTGATTACACTACGCAGCCTGGGGCGGGAAGTTGTAGCCTGAGGGATGGTTAGGTCGCGGCTAGCCACAGCGAGCGAGCGACTAGCCGTTGGAATAGGCAACGAATTTGGCTTTCTAGCCCATTTATGACGCAAAGCAGCATATTTGGGTGGTCATTTTTGGTGGATTTAGTTGTATACTGGGAGCAGAGAGCGCGGCCTGTGCTCGCGAATTGTCATTCCTATTTTGACCCTGAGGAGGTCTAGCAATGGCTAAAGCAACCAATGGTAACAAGAGTCGCTGGTCGGCCGGCGTGACCCCGTACGCGGAAATGGGGTACTACAACGCCGACTACACCCCGAAGGACACTGACATTCTGTGCGCGTTCCGCATCACGCCTCAGGAGGGCATCGAACCCATCGAAGCGGGAGCGGCGGTCGCCGGCGAGTCGTCGACGGCGACATGGACCGTAGTCTGGACCGACCGCCTAACCGCCTATGAGCACTACCAGGCCAAGTGCTATCAGGTCGTCCCCGTCCCGGGCACCGACCAACACATCGCCTATATTGCCTATGACCTGGACCTGTTCGAGGAAGGCTCGATTGCCAATCTGACGTCGTCCATCATTGGTAACGTCTTCGGCTTCAAAGCCCTGAAGGCGCTGCGGTTGGAGGACATGCGCATCCCGCCCCACTACACCAAGACGTTCCAGGGGCCGCCCCACGGCATCGTCATGGAGCGCGAGTACCTCAACAAGTACGGCCGGCCGCTGCTGGGTGCGACGGTCAAGCCCAAGTTGGGCCTGTCGGCACGCAACTACGGGCGCGTCGTCTACGAGGCGCTGCGCGGTGGGCTGGACTTCACCAAGGACGACGAGAATATCAACAGCCAGCCCTTCATGCGCTGGCGCGACCGCTTCCTGTTCTGTATGGAGGGCGTCAACAAGGCCCAGGCCGAGACGGGCGAGATCAAGGGCCATTACATGAACGTCACGGCCGCCACGATGGAGGACATGTACGAGCGCGCCGAGTTTGCCAAGGAGATCGGCAGCGTCATCATCATGATCGACCTGACCATCGGCTACACCGCCATCCAGTCGATGGCGAAGTGGGCGCGCAAGAACGGCCTGATTCTCCACCTGCACCGCGCAGGCCACAGCACCTACACCCGCCAGAAGAGCCACGGCGTCAGCTTCCGCGTCATCTCCAAGTGGATGCGCCTGGCCGGCGTTGACCACATCCACGCCGGTACCGTCGTCGGCAAGCTGGAAGGCGACCCCAACAACGTGCGCGGCTACTACGCGACGCTGCGCGAGGATAAGCTCGAAGCCAACCCGATGCTCGGCCTATACTTCGAGCAGGACTGGGCGTCGATGCCGGGCACCATGCCCGTCGCGTCAGGCGGTATCCACGCCGGGCAGATGCACCAGTTGCTAAACCTGCTGGGTGAGGACTGCGTCCTCCAGTTCGGTGGCGGCACTATCGGCCACCCCGACGGCATTGCCGAGGGCGCGGCGGCCAACCGCATTGCCGTCGAAGCCATGATCCAGGCGCGCAACGAGGGGCGCGACTACGTGAACGAGGGGCCGGATATCCTGGCCCGCGCCGCCCGCTGGTCGCCCTCGCTCCAGAAGGCGCTCGAGGTCTGGAAAGACATTACCTTCAACTTTGAGTCGACCGATACCCCGGACGTCGTCGTGACGCCGTCGTTCTAAGAGGAGATGACTATGCGCCTCACCCAGGGGACGTTTTCCTACCTGCCTGACCTGACTGACGACCAGATCAAGGCCCAGGTCCAGTATTGCCTGGAGAATGACTGGCCGGTGTCCGTCGAGTACACCGACGACCCGCACCCTCGCAACGTGTACTGGGACATGTGGGGCATGCCCATGTTCGAGCTGCGCGACGCGGCCGGGGTGATGAATGAGATCAACGCCTGCCGCGCGGCCTTCCCGAACCACTACATCCGCGTCAACGGCTACGACCGACGCCTGGGCCGCCAGACCACCGCCCTCAGCTTTATCGTCAACCGCCCCAAGGAGGAGCCGGGCTTCTACCTCGAACGGCAGGAAGTGGCGGACCGCCAGGTGCGCTATACGCTGCGCCCGTACGCGGCGGACAAGCCGTCGGGGAGCCGGTACGAGTAATATGGACCAGGTAGCGACCGCCGACACGGCGATAGATCTGGATGTCGTCTATCGCGAGTCGAATGTACAGGACATCCTGGACGAGCTAGACCGGGATCTGGTGGGGCTGAAGCCGGTCAAGACGCGCATCCGCGAGATCGCCGCGCTGCTGCTGGTGGCCCGCCTGCGCGAGCAGATGGGCTTCAGCACCGAGCCGCCCGCGCTCCACATGTGCTTTACCGGCAAGCCCGGCACCGGCAAGACGACCGTTGCCATGCGCATGGCCAAGATTCTGCACCATCTGGGCTATGTGCGGCGCGGCCACCTGGTCGTGGCGACGCGCGACGACCTGGTGGGGCAGTATGTTGGGCACACCGCGCCCAAGACAAAGGAAGTGTTGAAGAAGGCGATGGGTGGCGTGCTGTTCATCGATGAGGCGTACTACCTGTATCGCCCGGAGAACGAGCGCGACTACGGCCAGGAAGCCATCGAGATGCTGTTGCAGGTGATGGAGAACCAGCGCGAGGACCTGGTGGTGATTCTGGCGGGCTACAAGGACCGCATGGACACCTTCTTCCAGTCCAACCCCGGCTTCCACTCGCGCATCGCCCACCACCTCCACTTCCCCGACTACTCGCTCGATGAGCTAATGGCTATCGCCGAGATCATGCTCCAGCAGCAGAAGTACCACTTCGACGACGAGGCGCGGCGGGCCTTCGCCGAGTACCTGGCGCGGCGCGTGCAGCAGCCGCATTTCGCCAACGCGCGCAGCGTGCGCAACGCCATCGACCGCCTCAAGCTGCGCCAGGCCAATCGTCTGGTGGCGCAGGGTGGCCGCGTCACGCCCGAGGAATTGACGCGCATCGATGCCGCCGACGTCCGCGCCAGTCGTGTCTTTCGCGGCGGCCTGGACTCGGACGACAGCGTCTCCGACGCTTAGCACGGCGCAGAGGAGAGAAAATCTTATGACTAGAGGACGACGGCCCATCATTTTGGGCATAGTCGGGGATAGCGCGGCGGGCAAGACGACGCTCACGCGCGGCCTGGTCAACATCCTCGGACCAGACCGCGTGACCCACGTCTGCACCGACGATTACCACAAGTACGACCGCAAGGAGCGGGCGACGCTGGGCATCTCGGCTCTGCACCCCGACTGCAACTACATGGACATCATGGAGTTGCAGATGGAGCGGCTGCACTACGGCCAGCCCATCCTCAAGCCGGTCTACGACCACTCCAACGGCACGCTCACGCGGCCCGAGTACATCCAGCCGCGCGAGTTCGTCATTGTCGAGGGCCTGCTGGGCTTCTCGACGCCCAGCCTGCGCCAGTTCTTCGATGTCAAGGTCTACCTGGACCCGCCGGAGGACCTGCGCTATGTCTGGAAGATTCGGCGCGATACGACCAAGCGTGGGTACACCGCCGAGCAGGTGCTAGCCGAGTTGGCGCGCCGCGAGCCGGACTCGGAGGAGTTTATCCGGCCCCAGCGCGCCTACGCCGACATCGTCGTGCGCTTCTATCCCAACCTCGGTGAGCCACCGGAGCAGGCCGGCCCGAACCTCAACGTGCGGCTGACGCTGCGCCCGACCATCCCGCACCCCGACCTGAGTTACCTGCTGGAGAACGAGGCCCACCCCAACACAGGCATTCGCCTGGGCCTGGGCCGCGACTATGGGCGGCCGGTGGACGTGCTGGAGATTGACGGGACGGTAGCCGCCGAGCACGCGGCCGAGCTGGAGGACGCCATCTGGCAGCACCTGCCCGACTTGCGCGCCCTGCGTGAGGACCAGTTTGGCGACTACCAGGACCGCGTCGAGACGCGCCACAGTTCGCCGCTGGGTATTACCCAACTGCTTGTCACCTACCATCTTCTGCGCAAGTACAACGACCTAAGCCAGTTGCCCTTCGCGCCGCCGGTGGAGGCCCTCAAGCGCATCCAGCACTTGCAGCAGCCCGCCTGACAGACGCCCGCTGACAAGCGAAGACACCTCCGCTAGACTGACCAGCCTCGACGGCTACGCCTCGTAGCGCCGTCGAGGCTAGTGTATCATTATGCCTGTGAAGCAGTTGTCCCCCGCGCCACCCACTGACCACGCCATCGAGACCCTGGTTGCCGTGTGCGCTCAGGCCGTCGGCCACCCCGCGCTGTACACTCGTCTGAGAGAAGCTGTGAGCCGAGTGCAGCGCTGGGACTGGCTCGCAGAGCGCGCTGAGGCGCACGGCCTGACGCCGCTGGTCTACACCCACCTGCAGGCGGCTGACGTCGCCCTGCCTCTGTCCGTCCAGGACGAGTTACGAGGGTACTATCTCCAGCACGCC
>CAZLBQ010000242.1:0-9183 GCA_964557745.1 uncultured Anaerolineales bacterium | reverse complement strand
GCTGTTCGAGCGCGACCAGTGGACGCCCGACGTAATCACCATTCACGTCTTCGACTCGGTGTGGGCGCCGGGCGACGGGCGCGAGGTGTACAGCCTGGTGGGGCGAACGCGCTTCTACACCGACATCCTGGCGGGGTACAATCTGCCACGTGTGCCGCAGCTGATCGTGGGCGAGTACGGGCTGCCGGTGACGCAGCCGGTCCCCCAGGCTCAGCAGGGCAAGTGGTGGCGCTTCTTCATCACCGAGCGCGAGCAGGCCGACATCGCCTTCATGGCGGGCGTGTGGAGCGCGGCGACGGGGACGGGGCTGAACTACTTCGGCGGGGTGGACACGCCGCGCGAGAGCCTGCGCCGCAACGAGCGGGGCGAGATTGTCGAGGGGGTGTACGGGCTGGTGTCGCGCGACGACAACCGCAAGCGGCCCGCCTTCTTCGCCTACGAGCGCGCCCAGGCCCTGCTGCGCGGGGCCACGGGGGAGATCGCGGCCAACGGTATCAACGGTGTGGGCGGGGCGTGCTTCGCGCTGTCGCCGGCGGCGGACCTGGCGAAGCTAGGGCCACTGGGCGGCTTCCGTCCGGGGCAGGTGTGCGTGGCCCAGGCGACGACCGGGCGCGGCGGGCGGTTCCAGACAGCCCCCCTGCCCGCCGACACGCGCTTCTACGTCGAGGACGTGCTGGGCGCGGCGGTCCCCAACGCGGCGCGGCAGGAGCGCGACGGGCGCATCACGCTGGACCTGGCGGGCGCCGACGCCCAGAAGGTCGGCGGCCCCGTCCGCCTGCTGTACTTGCCATAGTAGCCCCCAAGACAGTAGACAGAATTTACGGAATTGCCATAATTACCAGGATAGGGCGGGACAACCTGTGCGTTCTGTCGCGCCGCCCGGCTATCAGAAGAAGACTGGACAGAATGAACAGAATGAACAAAATAGTCTTGCCCACTCCGACAATTATGCAGATTCTGTAAATTCTGTCTGTATGACTTGACATGGAGAGAAAGATGGCTATTGATCTGCGCAGCGATACAGTGACGCAGCCGACGCCCGCGATGCGACGAGCGATGTACGAGGCCGAGGTCGGCGACGACGTCTACGGCGAGGACCCGACGGTCAACCGCCTCGAAGCGATGGCGGCCGAGCGCGTGGGCAAGGAGGCGGCGCTGTTCGCCACCAGCGGCACGCAGGGCAATGTCATCGCCATGCTCACCCACTGCGGGCGCGGCGACGAGATCATCCTGGGCGACCAGGCCCACACTTTCCTGTCGGAGGCGGGCGCGCCCGCTGTGCTGGGCGGCATCACGCCGCGCCCGGTCCGCAACCAGCCCGACGGCACGCTGGACCTGGCCGACATCGAGGCCGCCATCCGCCCCGACAACGTCCACTTCCCGCGCACGCGGCTCATCACGGTTGAGAATACGCACAACCAGTGCGGCGGCCAGGTCCTCCCCTTGAGCTATATGGCCGAGGTGGGCGCGCTGGCGCGGCGGCACGGCCTCAAGACGCACCTCGATGGGGCGCGACTGTTCAACGCCGCGGTGGCGCTGGGCGCGCCGGCGGCGGACGTGGCCCGCGACATGGACACGGTCCAGTTCTGCCTGTCTAAAGGGCTGTCGGCGCCCATTGGCTCCATCCTGGCCGGGCCGGCCGACTTCATCCAGGCGGCGCGACGGACGCGCAAGATCCTGGGCGGCGGCATGCGCCAGGTCGGGATCGTGGCGGCGGCGGGTATCGTGGCCCTCAATGAGATGGTCGACCGGCTGGCGGAGGACCACGCCAACGCCAAACGGCTGGCCGAGGGCCTGGCCGAACTGCCGGCGGTGCGGCTGGACCCCACGCGGGTCCAGACCAACATCGTCATCTTCGAGCTGGCCGAGGGTCTGGACGTGGCGGACGTGGTCCAACAGTTGAAGGCGGCGGGGGTGCTCGTGTCGGCGTTCTACGGCGGGCGCATCCGCGCCGTCACCCACTACGGCATCACGGCCACCGACATCGAGGCAGCGCTGACCACCTTCGCCGACGTCCTGTCCCCGGTGCGAGTATAACGCCGCTTACAGATAGCCCGCGGATGAACGCGGAAACCCAAATCGACGCGGATCAGACATATGATACACTCCGCGTTCATCCCTGTTTCCGCGTTTATCCGCGGGCTTGTCTGGAGGCTCGCGCGATGCCTGCCCATCGTCCATCGCTATGACGCAACGCAAACCCGCGCCGAAGGCGAAGCCCGCCGCGAAGAAGACGGCGGCCGCGCCGCGCCGCAAGCGCCGCAAGGCCAGCGCCGCGCGTCCGTCAGCGCAGCGCGCCGTGAGGCCAACACTCGTCTACCTGGTATTTGTCGCCATCGGGTTGGGGACGTGGGGGCTAGCGCAGGACACGCGGGTGTTGGCGCTGTGGAGTGTGTTGCTGCTGGGGAGCCTCATCCTGGGAGCGGGACGCGGATCGCTGCGCGTCGGCTACAGCCTGCCGGAACTGGCGCGCGGTGTTATTTTCGGGCTGGTGCTAGGCTTGCCCATCGCGCTGCTCGCGCCCGGAGCGCTGGCCGTCACAGCGGAGCGGCTGTTTAGCGGGGCGCGGCCGGAGGCGCTGCTGCTGCGGCTGGTTTTGGTCGCGCCTGTGGTCGAGGGGGTCTACTTTCGCGGCTTTTTACAACCCGCCGTCGGTCTCGGTATCGCCGCACTACTCTACGGCTTGGCGGGTCTCGTGCTGTTCTTCCCGCCGGCCCTCGGCTTCCCTGCCGTCCTCGTCACCATCGCCGCCGTACTGACGGTGTTCGGCCTCATCTACGGCGTCATCGCCGAACGCTACAGCGTCGCCGCCAGTATCGCCTGCCAGGCCGCCGTCGCCCTCTGCCTCTGGATCCTACCGAAATTGTCAATGGTCAGTAGTCAACTGTCAATGAACAACTGACAATTGACTATTGAGAATCGTCAATTGACGATTGGCCTTCTTCTCTCCCCATCGCCTGCAACAGCATCCGCCGGATAAACGAGCTGACCGACTCGCGGGCGCGGTGAGCTTCATGCTTGATGATGACCAGTTCCGTCTCGTCAAAGGTGACGGTCTGGTTGACGGGTTCCTTGAACTTGCGGGGGCGGGGCATTCCGCTTCTCCTTCAGGGGGTGAAGGTTGAAGGTTGAGAGTTGCAGGTTACTGGGGACAGTGTAGCACAGATGTTCTCTACTGTCAAGGGGCGGAAGCGCACATTCAGTACGGACTGACGGCCCCCAGGAACTCTACCAATAGGGCATTCACCTCGCTCGCACGTTCGTGCTGGACCCAGTGCGACGCGCCCTGGATACGGGCGTAGTGGTACTCACCGCTGACGTAGGCACCGCTCGCGTCGGCCCCGTCGGGCATGATCGCCTTGTCGTCGTCGCCGTAGATGTAGAGCGTCGGCACGGTGACCGGGCGGGCGCGCCTCGCGGGGCGCAGCAGGCGGTCGGGGCGATAGTTGGCGCGGTACAGGTTCAACCCGGCAGTCATGCGGCCGGGCCGCGCAAACTGGTCTCGGTAGCGCTCGACGACGGCGTCGGGCAGCAGGCGGCGGCCCGGCGGGCCGAAGGCGAAATCGGCCAGCAGACGGGCGCGGTCGGCGGCGAAGACCTCGTCGGCCGCCTCGGACTGGAACAGCCAGGCATACCACGAGGCGCGCAACTGGGCCAGGCTCTGGAAGGTGCGGGCGAAGGCGTCGGGGTGCGGGACCTGCAGGGCAACCAACTTGCGGACGCGGGCCGGGGCCAGTAGGGCGAGGTTCCAGGCGACAGCCGCACCCCAGTCGTGGCCGACGACGAACGCCGACGGCATGCCCAGGTGATCCAGGAGGGCAACAACATCGCCGACCAGCCGCGTCATGCCGTAGTCGGGCGCCGTCGCAGCCATGTCGGACTCGCCCGCGCCGCGCAGGTCCAGGGCCGCCACGCGCAGCCCGGCGGCGGTCAGGGCCGGCAGTTGGGCCTGCCAGGCCAGGCAGTCCTCCGGGAAGCCGTGGAGGAGGACGGCGAGCGGGGCGTCGGGCGGGCCGTCCGTGACGTAGTGCAGGCGCAAGCCGTCGTGGTCAAAGAAGGCATGGTCCATAGAGATCCTCCAGCTCATCGACACGCCTGGCGGAACTGATAGGGCGACTAGACGCTCTCTGCCAGGCGGGCCACTTGACAAGATTCCAAGTCCGGTGTATCAGTAAGATAATTGTACTCGCAACGTGCGCCGACCAAGGGCCTTGACGCCGGCCTGCCCGCGCAGGTCACCGATACGGGGTTTTGGTGGTCAGCACTCAGGAAATGGACTCGAGGAGGAGGCTCCATATGTCTGATCGGCCCGAGTCGAATCGTGTCACGCGCCGGCAGTTCCTCGTGCTAGGCGGAACGGGGCTGGTCGCCCTGGTCGCCGCCGGCTGCGGTGGGACGTCCGGCACCTCTGCCCCCGCCCCGGCGCCCGCCAGTGGTGGCGCGGCGGCCCCGACGGCAGCAGGTGGCGCGGCAGCGCCCGTCGGTGGCGGCGCGGCTGCCCCGGCCAAAGTCAGTGGAACGGTCGAATTCCTCTCGTGGGGTGACACGTCGGACGTCCCCGCCTGGGACAAGCTGGTGCCCGCGTACCAGCAAAAGAACTCGGCGGTGACCATCAAGCGCACTGACGTCGCCGACCCCAACAACAACTTCTACCCCAAACTGCAAACGTCCATTGCGGGCGGTACGCCGCCTGATGTGTCCTCCTTCCAGGGCTGGGAGTGGCAGGTCTACGCCGACAAGAACGTCCTGGTCCCGGTCGATGACTACGTCAAGCGCGACAACTTCAGCGCGATCTACCCGACCGAGTACTCGACGGTCGACCCCAGCACGCGCCGCAAGGGCAAGACGTACCTCGTCCCGCTACAGTTGGCGACGATGGTCATGTTCTACGCCAAGAAGATGTTCGACGAGGCGGGCGTCGCCTACCCGAAGGATGACTGGACACTCGACCAATTCCTGGACATGGCGAAGAAGCTGACGAACACCAGCGGCGCGAGCAAGAAGTTCGGCTACCAGACCAGCGGCGCCTGGTTCCGCGACATCGGCTGGATCGTCGGCACGGGCAAGCGCGAGTTCGATAGCATCGTGGACCCCAAGAAGGCCATGTTCAGCCAGCCCGAGGTGATGAAGATCATCCAGACCGTCGCTTCCGACGTGATGAACACCCTCAAGGTCTCGCCCACGTCAGCCGAGTCGGCCGGCGGCGCGAACACCATCAACACCGGCAACTGCGCGATGAAGTACGAGGGGCCGTGGTTCTTCCCGCAGCTCAACAGCCAGCAGCTGCGTGACCAGAAGAAGGAAGTCCTCTTTGACGTGGTGCGCATGCCCAAGATCAGCGACGACAAGCGGCCGCATCGTGGCTGGGCCGAAGGCGTGGCGCTGGTGAAGGGCAAGAACCCCGACGCGGCGTGGGACTTCGTGAAGTACATGGCCGGCGAAGAGGGCAACAAGATCTACTCCGAGACGACCGGCCGCATCCCCAACAACCCCAAGCTCATCGAGAGCTTCTGGCTGCCCGCCATCAAGCAGAACTTCGGCGTTGAGAACGGCAAGGCGTTCGTGGACGCGCTGAAGAACTCGCAGGTAGACGTCATCAGCGGCGTGCCGCGCTCCAAGATGTGGAGCGAGGTCGTCAAGCCGACGGCCTGGGACCCGCTGACGGCCGGCAGCAAGAAGGCCGAGGAAGTCATGCCCGAGGTCGACAAGAAGCTCAACGCCATGCTCGACGAGTATTGGAAGACGCAATAACGACCTACGACCAAAGACGAAGGACGAAGGATTGGAGGCATTGGTCTTTCGTCCTTCGTCTTTCGTCCCTTAGGAGGTTTCATGGCCGTCGCCGTCAAGCCGCCTCGGTTCCACAAACCGAGCCGCCAGGAGAGGCGCGAGTGGTTCGAGGGCTACCTGTTCGCGTCGCCGTTCATCATCGGCTTCCTGGTCTTCGTCGCCTACCCCATGGGGTACTCGCTGTGGCTGGCCTTTCAGCGCTGGGACTTGATCGGCGACCCGCGCTTCATCGGCTTCGCCAACTTTGAGAAGATGCTGACCGACCCGCTGGCGCAGCAGAGCCTCTACAACACCGCCTTCTACACTATCTTCGCCGTCCCCATCCAGCTTGTCATCTCCTTCGTCCTGGCGATGGCCCTGACCCAGCGCGTCCGCTTCCGCGACATGTACCGCGCGGGCTTCTACATGCCCATCATCGTCCCCATGGTGGCCGCGTCGGTCGTCTGGCAGCGCGTGCTCAGCCCTGATTTTGGCATCCTCAACGAGTTCCTGGGCTGGTTCGGCATCCCACCCCAACCCTGGCTGTTCAACCCGGCCCTGGCGAAACCGGCCTTCATCTTCATGTCGTTCTGGATGATTGGCCGCCAGATGGTCATCTTCATCGCCGGTCTGGGCAACATTCCCCAGTCGCTCCTCGAAGCCGCCGCCCTCGACGGCGCGGGAGCGTGGAGCAAGCTGCGCCATGTGACCATCCCGCTGATGACCCCGCTCATCTTCTACAACATGGTCATCGCCATCGTCAACTCGTTCCAGATTTTCATCCCGGCCAAGATCATGACTGACGGCGGCCCGGAGAACTCCACCCTGTTCATGGTGCTCAACATCTACCGCCAGGGCTTCCAGTTCTTCAACATGGGTTACGCCTCGGCGCTGGCCTGGGAGCTGTTCGTCATCGTCATTGGCTTCACCATCGCCCAGTTCTACCTGTCCAAGCGCTGGGTGTACTACGAAGTCGACAAGTAGGGAGGCGCTATGGCAACCCCGACTCAAGCTGTACCGGTCAAGCCGGCCGTCGCGCCACGGCCGAGCCTGCGCCGCGTGCTGGAGCGGCTATGGCTGCCGTTCCTGCAGGTCCTGCTGACAGTCATCCTCATCACCTTCCTGGCCCCGACGCTGTGGATGATCTCGTCGTCGCTCAAGGCGTCGACCGAAATCTTCGCCCACCCCATTGTCTGGGTGCCCAAGGACCCCCAATGGTCGAACTACGCCCGCGTGTTCGAGATGCAGCCCATGGGCCGCTTCGCTCTCAACACCCTCTTCGTTGTCGTCTTCGCCGTGCTGGGCACGCTCGTGTCGACCGTCCTGGTCGCCTACTCGTTCTCGCGGCTGCGCTGGCCGGGGCGCGAGACGTGGTTCGCGCTGCTGCTGGCGACGATGATGCTGCCCGAGGTCATCACCCTCATCCCGCGCTTCATGATCTTCAAGAACCTGGGCTGGATCGACACCTTCCTGCCCCTCATCGTCCCGTTCTGGCTAGCGGGCACGCCCCTGTACGTGTTCCTGATGCGTCAGTTCTTCCAGGGCATCCCCATCGAGCTGGAAGAGGCGGCGCGCATCGACGGGGCGTCGCGGCTGCAAATCCTGGCCCAGGTGCTATTGCCCCTGTCAGGCCCCGTCCTGGCGACGGTCGCCATCTTCGCCACCCTCCAGCACTACAACGAGTTCATGCAGCCACTCATCTTCCTCAAGAGCCGCGACAACTGGACGCTCGCACTGGGCATCGCCGCCCTCAACGACGCCTACACGGCCCAGTGGGAACTCATCTTCGCCGCCGGCACACTCATGGTCATCCCTATGGTCATCCTGTTCGTCATTGCGCAGCGCTACTTCGTCCAGGGCATCGCCCTCACAGGCTTCGGTGGCCGATGAAGCTCGCCGTCCAGACCCGCCCCTGGGGGCCTGACAAGAACCGCAACCACCTGGCCGAGGTGCTGGCCGACGTCCGCGCCGCCGGCTACGACGGCTTCGAGATTGGCGCCCAGCATCTCGACCTGACGCAGCCTGACGCGCTGCGCGGCCTGGCCGAGGCGCACGGCCTCCAGGTCGCCGCCATCCACATCGGCGGCGACCTCAATAGCCCCGACGCCATGCAGGCGGCGCTGCCGTCCCTGGCGCAGGCGATCGGCTATGCTGCCCAGGTCGGCGCGACATTCGTCCCCTTTAGCGGCCGCCCTGCGCCGGACAAGACCGACGCCGACCTGCGCCAGGCCGCCGAGACCCTTAATCGCGTAGGGGAGGTGTGCCGCGACCACGGTGTCCGCCTGTGCTACCACAACCACTGGTGGGAGATCGGCGACGACTACCGCGAGTTGCGCGCCTTGCTCCGCGATACTGACCCGGCCCTCGTCTGGCTGTGCCTGGACGTGGCGTGGGTGCTGCGGGGCGGCGGCTCGCCTGTCGCGGCGGTCCAGACCTTCGGCGACCGCATCGGCTATCTCCACCTCAAGGACACACGGGGCGATGAGTGGCTGGAAGTGGGCCAGGGCGATCTCGACTGGGGCGCCCTGCTGCCCCTGGTGCGCGCCCGCCCCGACCCATGGGCCGTCGTCGAGCAGGACGAGACGCGCCGCCTGCCCCTCGACAGCGCCCGCATGAGTCTCGCCTTCCTCCGCCAATCTGGGTTGCAGGTTGAAAGTTGAAGGTGGCAAGTTGTCCGCCCTGCTCGTCAACCTTCAACTTTCAACCTGTAACCTGCAACCACGATGAATTACGACGCGCTGCTGACGACGCCTGAGTTCTTCGCCGACCCGTATCTGGCCTTGCGCCGGCTGCGCGCCGAGGCGCCCGTCTACTGGAGCGAAGCGCTGGGCGGCTGGGTGCTGACGCGCTACAGCGATGTCGTGCGCGTCCTGCGCGACCCGGCTCGCTTTTCGAGCGCCGGCCGCGTCACCTACCTCCTCGCGCAGCTTCCCCCCGACGTGCGCGCCCTGGCCGCGCCGTTGGAGAGCCACTACGAAGTCGGCATCGCCCACTCCGACCCGCCCGCCCACACCCGGCTGCGTGCCCTGGTCAGCCGCGCCTTCACGCCACGCCGCGTCGAGAGCTGGCGGCCCCGCATCCAGACCGTCGTGGATGAGTTGCTGGACGCCGTCGCGGCGCGGGGCGACGGGCGCATGGACGTCATCGAAGACCTCGCCTACCCGCTGCCCGCGACCGTCATCGCCGAGATGCTAGGCGCGCCGCCGGCCGACCCATTCCTCCTCCGGGTGCGGGCTCTGGCCCTCAACGACCTGTTCAGTCGTGGCCCGCCCCCCACCGTCCCCGTCATCGCCGATGCCCAGCGCCACCTGCTGCACATGCGGGCCTACATTCGGGCGCTCGTCCTGGCGCCCCCCCATCCCCCCCGCCCCCACTTCCCCCCACTCCCACCCCCCCCCCCCCCGGACGACCGCC
>CAZLBQ010000241.1:0-9215 GCA_964557745.1 uncultured Anaerolineales bacterium | reverse complement strand
CTCGAAGCGCACCTGGTCGTTGCCCTTGCCCGTCGCGCCGTGGGAGACGGCGTCGGCGCCCTCTAGCTCGGCGATCTCGACCTGGCGGCGGGCGATGAGCGGGCGAGCGATGCTCGTACCCAGCAGATACTTGCGCTCGTAGATAGCGCCAGCCTGGACGACGGGCAGGATGAACTCGGACATGAACTCGTCGCGCAGGTCCTCGACGTAGCACTTGCTGGCCCCGGAGCGGATGGCCTTCTCTTCCAGGCCCTCCAACTCCTCCTCCTGGCCAATGTTCGCCGCGAAGCACACGACTTCGCACCCGTAGTTCTCGCGCAGCCAGGGCACAATGATCGACGTATCCAGGCCGCCGCTATACGCGAGGACGACCTTCTTGACCTGAGGGCGGCTGTTGTTAGCCATTTTTGGTTGTTCCTCCCTATCTAAAACATGAAACATGATGCGTGAAACGTCAAACGGGAGTAAGAGTGCTGTTCTCACGTTTCACGTTTGACGATTCACGTGTTGTTACCAAAGCGGTTCCGGCGTGCGGCGGGCCTTCGCGCCGGGCTTGAGCCAGCGGTCGAGCCAGTGATAGGCGACCTTGCGCATCTCGACGGGAAAGGCGTGGCCGCCGGGGAAGGTGGTCAGCGCGAACCGCTCGGCCTGCCCGTGGTCGTGATACATGACGTGCGCCGCCCGCCCGATGTGGTGGACGCCGTCCAGCGGGAACAGCGGGTCCTGCTCTCCCTGGATGAGTAGGCAGGCGCGCGGCGCGATGCCCGCGACGACCGCATCCATGTCGGCGACGCGCAGCAGACCCGGCACCCACAACGCCATGTTGTGGGCTATGCGGTCGCGGATGATGGTCGAGAGGAGCGACACGCCGCACGACGCGACGGCGGCCTTGACGCGGCTGTCGTACCAGGCCAGCCACACCGCCTCCTGCCCGCCCAACGAGTGGCCGATACAGCCGATGGCCGCCGCGTCGACGTCGGGCTGGTCGGCCAGGACGTCCAGGGCGCGGGCCAGGTCGGACAGGTACTTGGCCTGGAGCGACGAGCCTTGCGTCAGCAGCGCCCGCCCCAGCCACGTCTCGTACGCCCCATCGGCCAGGCTGCCGGGCTGCGCGACGCGCTCGTACTCGGGTGGGCGGCGCTCCTCGAAGCCGATGTGGTCGGGACACAGGACAGCGTAGCCCCGCCGCGCCAGTTCGAGGCCATAGTGCATACTGGGGTCGCCCGCCAGCCCGGCCGGCTCAGCCTTGCCCAGGTAAAACTGGCCCGCGTGCTGGTGCAGGGCGAGGACGGCGGGGAGTTGCCCCCTTCCCTCGCTCGCCGGCGCGTCCACCGGGCGCAGCAGCCAGGCGCTGACCCGCTCGCTCGGCGCGACGTCGTAGCGCAGGCGGGTGTAGCGCACCCCGCCCCGCTCCTCCGTCTCCTCCGCCGCCCAGCGAGTGGGCACAGGCGGCGGGAAGTCCCCTAAGCAAGCCAGAATGGCGTCGCGCAAGGGCATACTCATGCGCCAGCCTCACCCGCTTGAGCCGCCAACAGCTCTATTCCGTCACGCTCGATTTCGGCGCGGAGCGGCGCTCCGATTGTTTCGAGGTCTACCAGATCGACCACCCTATCCCGAATCGCTTCCTCCACGAGCCGCCACGCCTGCCAGTAATTGTCACCCGCCCCTTCGACGGCAAGATCGATATCGGACTGCGGCTCAAACCACGCCGCGTGAGCGAGCGAGCCAAAGACCACGACGCGACGGATATGGAAGCGCTGCTTGAGCGCCTGCGCTACCTCAGCCAGCCGTGCCAGCAGGCGCTCGCGTTCCCGCTGCTGGTCGGATGTCAGAGACGCTGCCTGAGCACGCTGACGCGCCGTATCGACGTAGCGCGCCCACTCCTCGCGGCTCAACTCTAACGCGGTTGACATAGTGTCCTTAGCTTCTCCCGTCCGCATAGATGGAAACCACGTCACGCAGCATCGCCGCCGCCGTTGGCAGTGGGCCGCGCTCGTCGACGATGGCCGACTGCACGCCCATGATGTCGGTGTAGTAGACAATACCCATCTCCCAGCCCCGCGCGTGGGCCAGTGGGTGGTCGAGGGGCAGCGGCGTCGGCGCGACGCGCAGGCGGTACGTGCCGTCGGAGCGGCGCAGCGCCAGCGCCAGCAGCTTGATGACCTTGCCCGCGCCGCGCGCCGCCTGGAGCGCGCCGGGGGTCACGGCCTGAATCCCCGTCACCTCCACTTCGTCCAGCAGGGCCGGGTAGCCCAGGACGCTGTGGGCGAGAATGACGAGCTTGTTGGCCGTGTCCCAGCCCTCGACGTCCAGGCTGGGGTCGGCCTCGGCGACGCCGATGCGTTGCGCCTCGGCCAGGGCCTGGGCGAACAGGGCGCCTGTCGTCATGGCGTCCAGGATGTAGTTCGTCGTGCTGTTGAAGACCCCTTCGAGGCGGTCGATCTGGCAGGCGACGAGGTCGCGCTGCCCGATGTTGACCGTCGGCAGCGCGCCGCACACCGCCGCGCTGAAGCGTAGCTGCCGTTGGGCCGCCCGAGCGCGCGCCGTCAGGTCGCGGTAGGCCAGCACGAGCGGCCCCTTGTTGGCGCTGACGACGTGCAGGCCCCGGTCAAAGGCCAGGCGCATGAGGTCCAGGCCTGGCTGGCCGGTCTTGAGGTCGGTCAGCGTCGCTTCGAGCAGCGCGTCCGCCGCCACGAGGTCGAGCATGGCGCTGGCCGCCGCGCCCGGCTGGCCGCCAGCGGCCGCCGCCACGCCCTGCCCACCGGTCTTGAGTTGGAGCAGTTGGACCGGGTCGAGACCCACGTCCGCTGCCACGACGCCAGAGCGGTCGGCCGCTGCGACGAGGCGCAGGTCCAGGCCATAGCGATCGCGGACCAGGGAACCTTTGTCGATAAGCAACTGCAAGAAGCCCCGCCCTACATTCCCGACGCCCGCCAGCGCGAGCCGCACCGTCTGCATACCAGCCCACCCTCTAGTCTGCTTAACTTGCCCCCCATGCCCATCCCGCGTAGAATACGACGGACAGGACGGACCTCAGGAGGCACCATGAGCGCGGCGCAGTACTGGTTTGAGACCACGCCCGGCACCAACACCTTTGACATCACCGAGCACATCCGCCAGAGCTTCTGGCGCTACGGCCTGGGCACGGCGTGGTTCAAAGCGACGCGCGCCGAGCCGCCCTACACCGCCGAGGGCCGCTGGGACGACCTGACGTTCCACTTCGAGTGGCTGCCCCAGCAGTACCTCATCCTGCGCCTGCCGGAGGCCGAGAAGACGGTCGAAGACGCCTTCAACCTCGTCCTGGGCTTCAAGCCCGTCTTCCGCTACTCGGATGGGGACGACCTCGTCATCGAGTGGCGGCGCACCGGCCGCGCCGCCCGCTGGAACGAACTCGTCCAGCGCGGCCAACCTGACCTGACACGCGGTTAACCTGGCGGTCCCTATTATAAGTGGAAACCCACCCCGCCAGGAATCTCACAGGACAGGACGCCATGAAAGCCAGCGCGGCTGCCGAGCAGATCGCGCCGACCTCATCGACAACGACGGCGGCGTTTTAGCCCTGCGACTGTCACCCTCAGCGAAGCGATTGGCATGACAGCCGGCTCAAGTCAGCGCTACAGTGTCACCCCCAACGCAGTGGGGGGTCTGCTCCGCTAGCGCCGCCGCGTCAGCACGATGCCCGCGATGACAATCGCCGCGCCGACGAGTTGCAGTGGGTAGATGCGCTCGCCCAACAGCAGCGCCGCGGCCACCAGCGCGCACACGGGCACCAGGTTGCTGTAGACGGCCGTGCGGGCGCTGCCGGCGCGCTGGACGCCGATGTTCCAGATCAGGTAGGCGGCGACGATGCCGAACAGCGCGGTGTACAGCAGGCCCAGCCACGCCCCGGCGCTCACCTGACCCCAGGGCTGACGCGTGACAGCCGGCGCGCCGAGGACGAACAGGGGCAGCGTGCCCAGCGCCATCGTCAGCATGTTGAGCTTCAGCGGCGAGTAGCGCTTCAGGAACGGGCGCAGGAGCGGCGTGTAGCAGCCCCAGCACACCGCCGCGCCCAGCACGAACAGGTCGCCCAACAGGTGCTCGCTGCCTAGCTGCGCCCCCGCGCCGCCCTCGATAATCAGCCCGATGCCGACAAACGATAATCCGATGCCCCACCACGCCAGGCGCGGGATGCGCTCGCCCAGGAAGGCGCTCATCAGCGCGACGAAGATGGGCGAGGTCGCCAGCATGAGCGACGTGTTACCCGCCGAGGTGCGGGCGATGCCGTTCATGAACAGGATCTGATAGAGGCCGTTGCCCAGCAGCCCCAGCCCCAGCAGCCGCCAGAAGTCGGCCCGCGCGCAGCCCACGTTTCCCTCGCGCCACCACGTGAGGAGCAGCAGGGACACCGTCGCCACAGCGAAGCGCACGGCGACAAAGGCCAGCAACTCGAACTCGGGCAGCGCCAGCTTGAGGACGACGAAGTTCAGGCCCCAGATCAGGACGACGCACAGCATCAGCCCATCAACCCAGGTGAAGCCGCCCAGGCTCGTGGGGCGCTCGGCCACCGTCCTGTCCTCCGTCGGTCCCACACGGGTGGTCATGGCGGCGTTGGCAGAATCATCGCCACCTCGTCACAGTTCGAGAACAGCGGGCAGTGGACACAGTCCTTCCACACCTTGCGCGGGAAGCGGTCGCGCTCGGTGACGGTGAAGCCCAGGCTGGCGAAGAAGCCCACCGAGCGCGTCAGGCAGAAGACGGTCGGGATGCGCAGGCGGCGCGCCTCGTCGATGAGGGCGCGCACCACCGCCTGGCCCAGGCCCTGGCCCTGGTAGCCAGGCCGCACGGCCAGCGAGCGGACCTCGGCCAGGTTGTCCCACATGATAAGCAGCGAGCCGCAGGCCACAACCTCGCCGTCGATCTCCGCCACGACCCACTCGCGCACCGATTGATAGATCTCGGCGATGGGGCGCGGCAGGAGGTCGCGCTGGCGGGCGTAGTAGCCGACCAGTTCGGAGATGGCGGGCACGTCGGCGATGCGCGCGGCGCGCAGTTGCGCCTGGCCCCGACGGCGCGACGCAAGGTCATCAGGCGCAATCAGAGTCGATATGGGGATGTCGGCCTCAGCCGTCAAGGGCATCGAGAATCTCCTTCAACTTCAGAACCGTCTCGTCCACGTTGGCGTGGTTCAGGATCAGCGGCGGGACGAAGCGTAGCACGGTCTCGCCCGCGTTGACCATAATCAGGCCCTTCTCATAGCCCGCGTCGACGATTGTGTTGGCCGAGACGTCCAACTCGACGCCGAGCATGAGACCCTGGCCGCGCACCTCTTTGATATGCGGCGACCCCAGGTCCAGCAGGCTCTGGCGGAAGTAGTCGCCGACCTCGGTGACGTGGGCGAGGAACTCCGGCGTGTTGATGCGGCGGAGTACGACCTGGGCCGCGCGGGCGATAATCGGGTTTGCGCCGAACGTCGTGCCGTGGTCGCCAGCGTGGATGGCGCTGGCGACGCGGTCGGTCATCAGGCATGCGCCCATGGGCAGGCCGCCGCCTAGCGGCTTGGCGAGGGTCATGATATCCGGTGTAACGCCGGTGTGCTCGTAGGCCCACAGCTTGCCGGTGCGGCCCATGCCACACTGGACCTCGTCAAAGATGAGCAGGGCGTTGTGGCGGTCGCACAGGTCGCGCAGCCCACTCAGGAATTCGGGCGTGGCGACGTGGATGCCGCCCTCGCCCTGCACCGGCTCGACCATGACGGCGCACACCTCGTCGCTCATCAAGGCTTCCGCCGACGCCAGGTCGTTGAACACGCCAAAGTCGACGTTGGGCATCAGGGGGCGGAAGGGGGCCTGGTACTTCTCGCGCGGCGTCGCCGCCAGCGTGCCGATGGTCCGCCCGTGGAAGGCGTTGCTGAAGGCGACGATGCGCGTCTTGGCCGGGTTGTGCTCCGTCGCCCAGCGGCGGGCGAACTTGATGGCCGCCTCGTTGGCCTCCGCGCCCGAGTTGCAGAAGAAGACCTTGTCGGCGAAGGAGGCCTCGCACAGGTCGCGCGCCAGTTCGACCATCGGGATGGAGTAGTACAGGTTGGAGACGTGACCTAGAATCTGGGCCTGCTCGGCGATGGTCTCGGCGATCTCGCGGTCGGCATGGCCCAGCGCGACGGTCGCGATGCCCGCGCACAGGTCCAGGTAGCGCCGCCCCTCGGTATCGAAGAGGCACACGCCGTCGCCACGGGCCAGGACAAACGGGGCGCGCTTGTACGTCGGCGCCAGGTAGTGCTGCTCCAGTTCCTCAATCTCGTGCGCGGTGGGTGTCGCCAACATCCTTCCTCCTGTCGGAAAGTGCTGAGTGCCGAGTGCCGAGTACTGAGTGTAACTCAGCACTCAGTACTCAGCACTCATAACTCTGTGATAGCGGTCCCGCCGACCGCCAGGCCAGCCAGATTGACGATGCGGGCCGTCTGTACACCATCAGCGATGGCGTCGAGGGCCGCCTTGACCTTCGGAATCATCCCCCCCACGATCACCCCCTCGGCCATCAACGCCTCGGCCTCGGCGCGCGTGAGGTGGGGGATGACCTGCCCGTCGCGCAGGACGCCAGGCACATTCGTCACAAAAACCAGTTCGCCCGCCCCCAGGCTGCGCGCGACAGCCTGGGCGACGTGGTCGGCGTTGACGTTGTAGAGTTGGCCCGCTCCGTCAGCCGAGATGGGTGACAGCACAATCGCCGCGTCGAGGCCCAGCAGTCCGTCGAGCGCGGCGCGGTCCACACCGTCCACATGGCCGACGAAGCCCAGGTCGCCGCTCGGGTTCTCCCACTTACTCACGCGCAGCAGGCCGAGATCGACGCCGCTCGCGCCAATGGCCGGCACACCGGCGGCGAGGAGTTGGGCCGTCAGCCGCTTGTTCGCCAGTCCCGCCAGCACCATGACGGCTAGCCGCAGCATCGGCGCGTCGGTGACACGCATACCGGACACAAAGCGTGAACTGAGGCCCAGGTCGAGCGCCAGTTGGCTAACCTCCTTGCCGCCACCGTGGACCAGGATGGGCCGCTCGGGCAGCGCGGCGACAGCCTCCACCAGCCCCGCGACAAATTGGGCATCGTCCAGTTCGTTGCCCCCGACTTTGATGACCATGCGTGGCATGACTTCTAACCTCTGACGATAGACGACCGACGATGGACGATTCGCTTATGGATTGCCATCGTCCGTCGTCGTCGGTCCACCGTCTCCCAGACCCAGTTCGCGCGCCAGCGCGGCGTGGGCGGCTTCCATCGCGGCCAGGCGGCGGGCCGCTTCGACCAGCCCCGGCCGCGTGTTCATGCTACGCGCCGTGCGCGTGGCGATGTTCTCAATCCAGTGACGTTCGTCGGCCAGCATGTCCTCGGTCGTGTGCCGGATGGCAAAGCCCGCCGCCAGGAAGTGCAGGCGGCCCGTCGCGCCGAGTTTCGAGAGCTTGTCGGCATCCCACAGCACCGCCGCTTCGAGCGGCTCCAGAACACTGTCGCGGAACAGGCCCTCGTGCTGGGCGATGGCGTCCACGATGCGGTCGAGCTTCGCCGGTGGGAAGTCCGTGTCCGCCAGGATGTCCCGCGCCCGTTGCGCCCCAACCAGCGCGTGGTGCGGCTCGGTCTTAGCGACATCGTGCAGCCAGGCCGCCGCCTCGACCACCTCAACGTCCGCGCCGGTCTCGCGCGCCAGCCAGCCCGCCAGCCGCACGACCTCGCGCACGTGCTCCCAGCGGTAGTTGAACGTCCAACCGCTGGCCCGCGCCTCGGCGTCTGCCGCCACCCGCGCCGCCTCCCGTACCCGCTCCCGCCACGCCGTCATCCCTCACTCCCCTCACGTCCCGCCCTCCCCGCTCTTCCTACCCTTCCCTTCCCCCCCCTTCCCACTCTTCCTACTCTTTCCCCACCTTCAACCTGCAACCCGGAGAACCCACACCTGCTCGTCGGTATCCTTCTCGAAGGGCCGCCCGGCGAAGTCGCCGTACAGCGCGTCGACGGCGAAGCCCGCGCGGGTGAACAGGTGCTCGGCCTCGTAGCGATAGATCCAGCGCAGCCGCAGGCGGCGGTACGTCCGCTCAATGAGCCGCCCATCCGGGCCAACGCGGTCGTAGATGAACTCGTTGTCGAGTACCTGGGTCAGCGGGTCGTAGCGGGGCAACGCCCACTGGAGCAGCCGCTCGCCGCCAAACAGGTCAGTCGTCGTCTCCAGGAAGGCCGTCGCGCTGCGCTGGGTCGTGCGCGCGGCGATGAGGTCCAGGCGCGGGTTGAAGAAAGCCAGCGCCAGCCGCCCGCCCGGCGCCAGGTGACGGCGGATCGTCGCCAGGGCTTGCAACTGGTCGGCGACGGTCATGAGGTGCAGGAAGGCGCGGAACGGGATGTAGACCAGTGTGAAGCGGCCGTCGCCGAGGGCGAAGTCGCGCATATCGCCCTCGACCAGCGTGACGCGCCCCGCCACGTCGGCGGGCAGCGCCGCGACCTTCTCCCGCGCCACGTCGAGCATGGCGGGTGACACGTCCAGGCCGACGACCTCGACGCCCGCCTGGGCGACGGGGATGAGGACACGCCCCGTGCCGCAGCCCAGTTCGAGGACCGGCCCGCCCGCCTGGACGGCCAGGTCACGGTAGAACGGGATGTCCTCGACCAACTCATCGTACTCGAAGTCGTAGACCGGCGCGAAGATGTCGTAGTCTGACATTAGAACCAATCCGTGCGCTGGACAAACAGCGGCGGCGCGGCCAACGCAGCGTCGAGGAGGGCGATGGCCGCCTCGTCGCCCTGCAGCCGCCCCAGCCGCTCGGCCCAGGTCGCGCTAAAGGCGCCGGCATAGAGGCCGGACAGAGTGGCGATGTCGGTGCTGACTTCCCCCTCGCCCACCACGGCCGCCGCCGCCAGAGGTTGGACAACCGCCTGGCCGTGGGCGAACGAGACGTGGTAGGCCGGAGCGTCGGACGTCTCAGGGTCGTCAACGGTGAGGGTTAGCGCGCCCACGACGGCCGCCGGGTAGCCGCGCGCCGTCAGTGCCTTCGGCACGTCCAGCACGCGCAGCATGATGCCCGCCGTACCACGGTCTACCTCGTACATAATGAAGTCGAGGTGGTGGGTGGGATAGCCGCGCGGTTCGCTCAGGAGTAGGGCCAGCGGCATGTCGGGCGGGCAGACCAGCCGCACCACGTCGGCCTGCTCTTGCTGCGCAGCCAGGAAGCCCAGCAGCCCCCGCTCGGCGCGCGCCG
>CAZLBQ010000240.1:0-9216 GCA_964557745.1 uncultured Anaerolineales bacterium | reverse complement strand
GACCACCGAAAGACCGGCCGCCAGCGCGACGAGCGTCGCCCGGCGCGGCGTCACCTATCACTAGGAAACGAGCGTGGGGAACCATCTGGCGCACGGTCGAGGCGGCCGCCAGGAAGACCTCCTGCCCCTTGCCCGCGTGGATGCGCCCCACCATGCCGATGACAATGTCACTCGGCAGAAAGCCCAACTCGGCGCGGACGGCGTCGCGGTTCGCGTCCGTCTGGAACTCGGCCGCGTCGATGCCATTGGGGATGACGATGGTCTTGCGCCGGTTGGGAGGGTAGGCGGCCACGAGGTGGTCGTGCGTCGCCGCCGACACGGCGACGACCGTGTCGGCCCCGAAGTACAGCAGGCGCGCCAGGAGCAGGCTCAGCGCGCGCGGGTGGGTGACAATCTCGTGAACCTGCCAGACGTGCTTCCGTCGCGTCAGGCGACTCGCCAGAGCGCCCGCCAGGACGGCCAGCGTGTTGGAGTGGACAAGCGAGACCCGCTCGGCGCGGATGAGGCGGGCGATAGCCCACGCCGAGAGCAGGAGTGTGACGAGATAGTGCACGACACCCACCGGCGTCAGGTAGCGGCGGCGTAGGACCGCCAGGCGAGCGCGCTGACAGCGGATACCCGCTTTCGCCAGTTCGGCCCACAGCAGGCCCTGATAGGGCAGGTCGTTGGGGACGAGAACGAGGATGTCGAAGGACGCGCTGAGCGAGCGCGCCAGATCGAGCAGGACGCGGTCGGACCCGTACAACTCGTCGCTGGCGTGGACCATGAGAACCTTGGGGCGGGTAGGCATCTGTCACCTCTAGGCCCGAATTATAGCCCACCTGCCAGCCGTAACCCTGTGATGCAAACCCATGTACGAAAGGACAGGTCGTGCGCCTGTCCTTTTGCGCGAGTCATGACTGTCCTTAACGCGGAAGCTGAGCGCTTGTGGTTGCTCTATACTGGAGCAAGACTAAACCGCCGAGCAAGACCAACCTGTTTGGAGGCAAGCTACCATGACCACGTCCACTTCTCGCACGGCTCTCATCACCGGCGCCTCGCGCGGTCTCGGCCTCGCCCTGGCGCGCGGTCTGGCAGAGCGCGGCTGGAACCTCATCATCGACGGCCGCGACGCCCAGGCCCTTGCGGTGGCTCGCGACGAGCTAGGGCGCCTGACTACCGTCACGGCGCTGGCCGGTGACATTAGCGACGCGGCGCACCGCCGCGCCCTGGCCGCCGCCGCCCAGGCTCACGGCGGTCTCGACGCCGTCGTCAATAACGCCGGCATCCTCGGCCCCAGCCCGCAGCCCGCGCTGCTTGACTACCCCCTCGACGTCCTCGAACAGGTCTACCGCGTCAACGTCGTCGCCCAACTCGGCGTCGTCCAGGCGGTCACCCCGCACTTGAAGCCCGAGGCCCGCCTTGTCAACGTGACTAGCGACGCGGGCGTGGAAACCTATCCAGGCTGGGGAGGCTATGGGTCGAGCAAAGCCGCTCTCGAACACCTATCGGCGATCCTGGCCGCCGAGAACCCGACGTGGCGCATCTACTGGGTCGATCCGGGCGACCTGCGCACGGCCATGCAGCAAGCGGCCTTCCCGGGCGAGGACATCAGCGACCGCCCGCTACCCGAGGTCAGCGTGCCGGGGTTTATCGAACTGCTGGAAGGGGATTGGCCGAGTGGCCGCTACCAGGCCCAGGCGCTGCCCACTGCCCTGGCCGCCCACCTGACCCAGTAAGCGCCGTTCTAGGAGCCTAGCGATGCTCACGTATTCGCCACTGAAAGACGTTGCCCTGCTCCCCATCATCGATGCGCGCCTGCCCCTGGGACGGGCGCTGGACTTCGACCTGCCAGCCGCGCTGAGCGCCAGCGAGCCGCCCGAAGCGCGCGGCCTGACCCGCGACGCCGTGCGGCTCATGATCTCCTACCGCGCGACAGACCACGTGGTCCATAGCCACTTCCGCGACATCCCATCGTTTCTCGCGCCGGGCGATGTGGTCGTCATCAACACCAGCGCTACCCTCAACGCCGCCCTGCGCGCCGAGCGGCCCGACGGCGAGCTGGTTGAGCTACATCTGTCGACGCGGCTGCCCGACGACCGCTGGAGTGTCGAGGTGCGGCGGCCGGCGCTTGACGGCACGCGCCCCCTGCTCGACGCCCGCCCCGGCGAGACGCTCCGCCTCCCGGCTGGGGGAACGGCAACGCTGCTCGCGCCGTATCGGTCGCCGTCGGGTCGAATGGCAGGCCCAGGGACAGCGGCAAGCGGTGGGGTACGGCTGTGGCGGGCCGAGTTACGCCTACCCGATGCGCTCGAACCGTACCTAGCGGGTCACGGCTTCCCCATCCGCTACGGCTACGTCCGTCAGGCCTGGCCGTCGAGCTACTATCAGACAGTCTACGCCACGGAGCCGGGCAGCGCGGAGATGCCCTCGGCTGGCCGCGCCTTCACGCCAGAGATCATCACCCGCCTGGTGGCACAGGGCGTGAGTATCGCACCGCTGGTTCTCCACACCGGCGTCGCCAGCCTGGAAGGCCACGAGCCGCCCTACGAGGAATTCTACCGCGTGCCGGCGGCGACGGCGCGCATGGTCAACGAGGCGCGCGCCGCGGGCGGACGCGTGGTCGCCGTCGGCACGACTGTCGTGCGCGCGCTGGAGACGGTGACCGACGAGAGCGGCGCGGTACGCCCCGGCGAGGGCTGGACCGTGCTGGTCATCACGCCGGAGCGCGGCATCCGCGCCGTCGATGGCCTCCTAACGGGCCTGCATGAGCCGCGCGCCACCCATCTGGCGATGCTGGAAACGCTGGCCGGGCTGGCGCACCTGCAAGTTACCTACGCCGAGGCGCTGCGCGAGGGCTACCTGTGGCACGAGTTTGGCGACTTACACTTGATTTTGGCTTGAAACTCCACTTTGACATTCGACCTCTGCCTCGCTATACTCCCCTAGCCGGTGGATGCGACAAGTGCCTTGCCATCGGCCGGGGGTCATGTGTCCGAGCGCATTGACCTGCCTCCGGTCAGCCCAGGAGGCGCGGAATACACCCTCATGGCGGCGCGCGTCGCTGGCGTGACCACGGCGACGCGCTGTCTGACGCTGGGCCTGAGCCACCAGCCCGCCGCTATTACGCTCGCCCAAAACTGTGGCTGTTCGGTGACGGCCGTTAGCCGCAGCGCCGAGCGTGTCCAGATCGCCCGCGACCTGGCGGCCCAGGCCGACGTCGATGCTCTGATCCGTTTCGAGGTCCGCGACCCGCAGCGGCTGGCGTATCCCGCCGACAGCTTCGACTTCATCGTGGCGGAGGCGGGCGCGCTCACCAACCTCTTCGGTAGCCCTGACGTCGGGCTGACGCGCATCCTCCCCTTCCTGCGCGCGGGCGGCGCGCTGGCCGTCTCGGACCTGGTCTACACCCTCAGCCCGCCCCCGGACGCCGTTCGCAACCGCTTCCCCCATCTGTGGACCGAACGCAAGTACACCTCGACCCTGGAAGCTGCCCGCCTCCACATCCTGTTTGGCTGCTGGGTGGCGCGACGTGGCTGGCGGGCGTTTATCGCCGCCGCAGGTGAGACGCGTGACTTCTGGGAGAGCCGCGACGCGCGATCCGGCCTGGCCTGCCTGTATCTCGTCGCCCGTAAGGGGAGCTAGGAAGGCAGTCGTGCTGGAGCGCGTGGTCACGGTGCTGGTCGAGCCGCAGGACGTGGACAACGTCGGCGCAACCATGCGGGCTATGATGAATATGGGCCTGGCGCGCCTGCGGCTGGTCCGCCCCGCGCCCTTCGACACAGCGCGCCTACCCGTGATTGCCCATCGCAGCCAGTCTCTCGTCGAGGCCGTCGAGACGTTCGACACGCTGGCGGCGGCCCTGGCCGATACCGTCTACACCGTCGGCTGCACAGCCCGCCGCCGCTCCGACCCGCGCCCCGTGCTGTCGCCCCGTGAGGCCGCCCGGCTCACCCTGGACCGCCTCGCCGACGGTCCGGTCGCGTTCCTGTTTGGCCGCGAGGACACGGGCCTGGCGAACGCCGACCTAGACGCCTGTCACGCGCTGCTGACCATCCCCACCGACCCAGCCTACCCGTCCCTCAACCTGGCCCAGGCCGTCCTGGTCGTCGCCTACGAGCTGCGGCTGGCCGCGACGGCCTCTGACCATGGCTCAGAACGACGGGTGACGGGGCGCGCGACAGGCGCGGAGACCGAGGCCATGTTCGGCGCCTTAGCAGATGGTCTGCGCGCCGCCGACTTCCTCGTCCCGAGCCGCGCCACGGCGACGATCCGCGCGCTGCGGGCGCTCCTCCTCCGCGCCGAGCCAACGCGCGAGGAGGCCCAGCTTATGACCGCGATTGGGAGGGCGTTGCGGAAGACGGGCAGGCAGGAGTCATGACCTTGTTGCCGCGCGCCGCTCTTCGCGCCTCCATTGCCGCCCGCGTGGCCGACTACCGCCAGGGCGAAGTCGCCCCCATCACACCCGCCCGCGTAGACCGCTGGGTGTGTCAGTTCGACCCCGCCGACCAGTTGACGCTGCTGGCTGAGCTAGACGGGCTGCTGCGCGCCTACTATGTCTCGCGGGCCGAGGCCCGGGCCTTCATCTGCCGCTGTCTGGCGCATGAAGGGATTTTCGGCCCGCCGGTCCGCGACGGGTTGATTCACACCTGTTTCCTCAACGTCCAGCGCAAGGGAAACAGCCAGCGCGACCTCCTCCTGATGGTAGATGAGATCGCGCGCGCCGAGCATGGGGTCAGTCTAGCCGAGTGCGGGCAGGAGCCTCAGCGATACATCTACCTGGACGACTGCCTGTTCACCGGCGCGACGGCGCTGGACGACCTGGCGTGGGCCATCCCGCAGTGCGCGCCCAACGCCGAGCTTCACCTGGTCTTCTTCGCCATCTATCGACGTCACCTGGACTATTTCTGGCGGCGGCTGATGACGCTGGCGAACACCCACCGCCTCAACGTCCACATCTGGCGCGCCCACGAGTTCCACGACGTGCGGGCGCGGCCGGAGCGCTTCGACGGCCTGTGGCCGACGGCGGCCATGCTGGACGATGAGACGCGCGCCTACCTGCGCGAGACGCGGCGGACGTCAGGAGCTGGGGCCGCCTATCTCTTTCGCCCTGAAGGGCTGCCGTACCAGGACACCTTCTTCTCGTCGGCGACGGCACGGGACGTGGTCGAGCGGGCGTTCCTGAGAGTGGGCGTGCGCCTGGCTGGGGAAGCGCGCCAGCCCAACCCCTACCTGCGCCCCCTCGGTTACGAGAAGTGGAGCGGGCTGGGTTATGGCGCGTTCTTTATCACCTACCGCAACTGCCCCAACAACTGCCCGCTGGCCCTGTGGTGGGGCGAAGAGGGCTACGCGGCCGACCACCCGTTGGGCGGCTGGCTGCCGCTCTTCTCGCGCAAGCCTAACTGACGAGACCCCCGTGCCTGATGTGCTCGCCTCCAAGCTGTACCACCG
The DNA here is from genome assembly GCA_964557745.1 of uncultured Anaerolineales bacterium. Classification (GTDB taxonomy): domain Bacteria; phylum Chloroflexota; class Anaerolineae; order Epilineales; family JAHCIE01; genus JAHCIE01. The sequence goes on along the minus strand of CAZLBQ010000240.1, from coordinate 3,786 downwards.
ACCGACGTGCGCCGTCTTCTACCGCACCACGGAGCTGTGGGGCGGCTTGTCCAACATGGCAGGTGGCTATCCGCTGCGCGTCAACGGCATCGACATCCTGACGTCGGAGGCGCTCTACCAGGCGTGCCGCTATCCCCACTGCCCAACGGTTCAGGCCGAGATTCTGGCCCAGGCCAGCCCTATCGCCGCCAAGATGAAGAGCAAGCACCACTACCCCCAGACGCGGCCTGACTGGGAGGTGGTGCGGGTGCCGATCATGGCGTGGTGCTTGAAGGTAAAACTGGCGTGTCACTGGGAGAGCTTCAGCCGTCTGTTGCTGGCGACGGGACAGCGGCCGATTGTGGAGGCGTCGGCGCGCGATGACTTCTGGGGGGCCTTGTCGGTGGACAGCGAGTGGCTGCGCGGCGCGAACGTCCTTGGCTGCCTGCTGGGCGCGCTGCGCGAGCGGCTGCGTCACGAGCCGCTCGCCTTCCACCGCGTCGCCGCGCCGGGCGTGCTGCAGTTCTGTCTGCTGGGGGAGGAGATAGGGGAGGTCGAATCGGAGGCGCGCTGATAGTGACAGGGGCGAGGCCAGAACCCCGCCAGACGGTCATGCCGACGGAGGAGGCATCTGCTCTGCCAACGTTCGCAGAGGAGACCCCTCACTTCGTGAGGGGTGACAGCGTAGCGCCCACTCGTAGCGCCGACGTGAGTCAGCCCGCTCTACGCCGGCGTGGCGCGCGGGACGATGATCTTCACCGCCTGGGGGATGATGCGAGCGCTGACCGGCGTTGGGTCAAGGACTTCGCCGTCGGCCTGCACCGTCTGGGGCGGGTCCGCGACAACTGTCACCTCACGCGCCTGCCAGTGCAACATTGGCTCCGCCGTTTCGGCCCCGCGCACCACACTGGCCGCCACGGCCAGCAACGACGGCAGGTCGGCGCTGCGAATGACGACCACATCGAGCAAGCCGTCGCTGACGTCGATGTTGGGCGCCAAGGACAGGCCAGGCCGGCCCAGGTTGCCAGCGTTGGCGAGGATACACGTCATGCCCTCGGTCTGGACCTGCTGGCCGTCGAGGGTCAAGCTGTAGTGGGCAATGACTGGGTCGCGCAGAGCCTGGAGCGCCGATAGCGCGTAGGCCAACGTCCCCCACCGGTCCTTGAGTTCGCGTGCCGCGCCTTCGACCATCTGCGCCTCGAAGCCAATCCCGACGCGGAGCAAGAAGAGCTGGTCGCCCACCTGCCCCATGTCCACCGCCCGGACAGCGTTGCCGCCGACCACCAGCGACGCCGCCATCGTCAAATCACTGGGTATCCCCAACTCGACCGACATGACGTTGGCCGTCCCGCCGGGCAGGACGGCCATCGGCACGTCGGTGCCCACCAGCCCGCTCGCAACCTCCATCACCGTCCCGTCACCGCCGTAGGCGCCTACCACGTCGGCGCCCGCCCGGGCCGCTTCGCGGGCCATCCGTTGGGCGTCACCCGCTTCCTTGGTGATGGACACGTCCCAGTCGATGCCTGCGCCGCCGAAGACGCGGTTAAGCGTCCCCAGGACCGGCTCGTCCTGGCCCGCTGCGGGATTGATGATGATCTGGATGCGCTTGCAGAGAACAGTGTCGGTAATCATAGTTTGCCTGCCAGACGACCGTAAAGCGTGGCGAAAGTCTCATAGAGCCAAATGGACGCGCGGCTGGCGAACCAGGGCTTGCGGTGGGCGCGGCCCGTCTCCCTGGAAGTCGCCGTCACGATCTGGTGCGGAATACCCTGGCGGCGGGCTACGCGGGCGCAGCGGTCGGCGTGCAGGTCATAGGTGACAATCGTCAGTCCAGCCGCGTCCCGCGCCCGCGCCAACTCCCAACTGTAAGCCAGGTTCTGCCACGTATTGCTCGAGCGGTCCTCTTCCAGGATGTACGCGCGCGGCACGCCCTGCGCCACGGCATAGTCGGCCATAACCCGCGCGTTGGTGATCCCCAGCCGCTGGTTATCCCCGGTCGAGGGGATGAGCCACGTGTCCGGTCGCTGCCGCCACAGCGCGATAGCCCGGTCCATGACGGCCTGCGTCGGTGGCGTCAACCGTGCGTGAGAGTCCAGGGCATACGAGACGGCGACGATGGCTGAGTAAAGCGGGACCGGCGTGTTCACCGACCAACCTCGCCCGCCAGCTTCCCTTGCGGGTATACAGCAATCTCTGAGCCAGCCGCGAGCAGGGCGGAGTAGGGCGTTGCGTTCGCCAGAAAGGCCCACTTGGGGCCGTAGACCCGGCCGAAGTCGAAGTCGAGGTGGTAGCTCTGGACCGGGTAGACGTCCCATACCGGGTGGCGGACCTCGTAGCGTTCGGTGCGTCCACGACGCGACACGCCGTAGCCCCACTGGTGTTCTTTGAAAAAATGCTCGACGCTGTCGGCGGCGGGCTGCATTGCAGGCTTGCGCCCTGCCGCCTGCACCGTGTGGCTGCGCCCGCCCCATTCGAGGCGGTGCGTGACGGTCAGGCTGTCGGGCTGGTCCAGCGTCTGGCTGCGCATAGGCGCGGCCTGATATGGCTCATTGTAGACGACGCGGGCGACCCAGGCGACGAAGCGCTGCGGGACGAACTCGCGGATGAAGACGACGCCGCGTTCGTCGCCGCGCCGCACATAGAAGCGCAGGTTGAGTTCGGGGAAGGCGCGGAAGCCTGGCCAGGGGACACCCAGCACGCGGGTATCGAGGAAGTCGAAAGCGACCAGACTGGCGAAGGTCTGACCGGCGCGGCGGTCCAGCTCGAGGCCCGACGGCAGGTGGGGCAGGAGCAGGTCAGCGGGCACGGCGTACGTCAGGTTGATCAGGTTTGACCAGCGCGCCGTGAGGAAGGGGAAGGGCATGGTTAGGGTTCGTAGCCGAGCAGGAACTTGAGTTGCGGCCCTTGCAGCCGGCTCCCGATGAGCTTCATGAGCGTATCGCGCAGGCTGGCGGCGACGGGATTGCCCCACTGAGCAACACTGCCAATGCGCCACGACTGGTGGACGATGAAGTTGGCGCGCTGGATGCGGTGCATCTCGTACGACAGCAGAGCAGCGTTGACGTCGTCGCGCTCCTTCAGGCGATTCGCCAGCATCACGGCGTCCTCGATGGCCTGGCACGCGCCCTGGCCCAGGTTGGGCGTCATCGGGTGCGCGGCGTCGCCGAGCAGCGTGACGCGTCCGTCCGTCCAGCGCTGGAGCGGCTCGCGGTCCACAATGTCGTTGCGCAGGATGGCCGCTGCGTCGGTGGCCTTAATCACGTCCTCGACCGGCGGCAGCCAGCCCTGAAACAGGTCCAGCAGTTCAGCCTTCCGCCCTTGGGGGGCGTCCCCCTGACCCTGCGGCGCATTGTGAGTAGCGAACCAGTAGACGCGCCGGCCACCGATAGGGACGAGGCCAAAGCGCTGCCCCCGCCCCCAGGCTTCGAAGCCCAGGTCAGGTTTGAAGAAGGCAGCGGGCATCTCGGCCACGCCACGCCACGCCGTGTAGCCCGCGTAGCGCAGCGCATGGGGGCCGAACAGTTCGCGGCGGACGACCGAGTGGATGCCGTCTGCGCCGATGAGCATGTCCCCTTTCGTCAACTGCCCACCCTCAAAGCGGGCGGTCACACTCGTCTCGTCCTGGCTCAGACCGGCGAGGGTCATGTCCAGTCGGACATGATCGCGGCCCAGCGCATCGAGCAGGACGGTCTGGAGGGTGGCGCGGTGGATAGCAACGTTGGCCGCGCCGTAGCGCCCTTCCAGGTCCGCCCCGCTCATCGCGCTCAACACGTCGCCGCGCCAGGTGCGGATACTGCCGCCCAGGCC
>CAZLBQ010000239.1:0-9240 GCA_964557745.1 uncultured Anaerolineales bacterium | reverse complement strand
AGGCGACCACCGAGGAGACCGGCTTCTTCCAGGTCGGCACGGTGGCCGTGCGGTCCGATATGATCGTCCTGCCCCTCGTCACGAAGGGGAAGAACGTCGCAGAGTCACGCTAACGCTCTATAGACACACCTTGTAGCGCCGATTTCAGTCGGCTCTTAACCAGATACCGACTGAGATACCGGCCGCAGTCGACGCCACGGGCGCCCCGCCGCCGGCCCACGGCGGGTTTCGCCGTGCGATCAGCATAGACCTGACAGGTTCTGAAGGCCTGTCAGGTCTGCTGGATTGGCCTATTCCATCCTGTAAATCCTGTTGATTCTGTCCAATTGACTGAGGTTCCCTTTCAGGGTAAGCTTAGCCCTCTTCGCTGGTGTAGGGTCGGGAGGGCGCATGACAGAGACAAGACCGCCGGCTGGGAGTCACGCCGTCGTCATCGGCGGCAGCATGAGCGGGCTGTGGGCGGCGCGCGTCCTGGCCGACCACTTCGCGCAGGTGACCGTCATCGAGCGCGACCATCTCCCTGATGAGCCGCTCCCGCGACGGGGTGTCCCCCAGGCGCGCCATGTCCACGTCCTCCTCGCGCAGGGCTGGCGCATCCTCGAAGACCTGTTCCCTGGCCTGCCCGCCGAACTGGCCGCCCAGGGCGTGCCCATCTTCGACTGGGGCGCGGCCGTCGACGTCCTCTATCCTCTCGGCTGGGGCCAACGGCATCTCTCGGGCCTTATCCTCGGCGCCCTGAGCCGCGACCGTCTCGAATGGAACATCCGCCGCCGCCTGCGGCTGCTGCCTAACGTCCGCTTCCTGGAGCGCCACGACGTGGCGGGTTTCCTCGCCTCTGGCGACCAGGTCGTGGGCGTTCGGCTGCGGGTGCGGGGCGACGAAGGCGTCCTCCCCGCCGACGGAGCGCCGGGGGAGGAGAGCCTGCGGGCGGACCTGGTGGTTGATGCCAGCGGCCGCGACTCGCGTACCCCCGACTGGCTGGCGACGCTGGGTTACGACAAGCCCGATGAGACGCGCATCAACTCCTTCCTGGGCTACGCGACGCGCTGGTACCGCCGCCCGCCCGAATTTGCCGCGGACTGGCAAGCCCTCCTCGTCAGCGCCCGCCCGCCTCGTATCCCGCGCAGCGGCGGCATCTACTCCATCGAGAACGACCAGTGGATGGTCACCCTGGCGGGCGCGGCGCGCGACTACCCACCGACCGATGAAGAGGGCTTCACTGCTTTCGCCCGCAGCCTCGCCACGCCCCGCCTCGCCGATGCCCTGCGCGACGCCGAGCCGATCTCGCCCATCTACGGCTACCGCCGCACCGAGAACCGCTGGCGGCGCTTCGAGCGCCTGCGCCGCTGGCCCGACCGGCTGGTAGTCGTCGGCGATGCCGTGTGCGCCTTCAATCCCGTCTACGGCCAGGGCATGACCGTCGGCGCTCTCGACGCCCTCACCCTGGCCGACACGCTCGCGGCTCACCGCCGACGTCACCCCGCTGGCGACCTGACCGGCTTTGGTCTGACCTTCCAGAAGGCCCTCGCCGCCACCCTACGCACGCCCTGGCAGTTGGCGACCGGCGTCGATTTTCGCTACCCGACGACCGAAGGTGGCCGTCCCAGCCGCGCCACGCGCCTGAGCCAGCGCTATATGGACCGCGTCCTTGACCTGGCCGGCCAGGACGTCCTGGTCAACCGCACCCTCGCGTCGGTCGTCCACCTGGTTGCGCCGCCCCGCACCCTGCTCCAGCCCCGCATCGCCGCCAAAGTCCTCGCCTACTCGTTGTCCGCGCGGACGCACAAAGGTTCCTGAACCCCCAGCCCCTTCGCCATACGCCGAAACTAATCCGAAGGTGCAACCCACTGCCCGCCCGTAGCGCCGACTTCAGTCGGCAGCCGACTAAAGTCGGCGCTACGAGGGTCCGCCCTGGGCGTTTCGCCGTGTGATCGGTATAGACCTAACAAGTCTATTGGTCTTGATAGGGGCCCCCGTGCTTCCGGCAAGCGAGCGGCGTTTGGCGCTTGCGCCCGGCATGGTCATAATTGAGGGTGGTTCGATTCGTGCTAAACGGCTCGGCAAATGCTATTCCTGTCCGCACTCAATCAAGAACATGAGGCATGGTATGGATACCACAATCGAACGCGTGGCGTTAGGGCGGACCGATGTTCAACTGACACCCATGGGCGTCGGGGCGTGGTCCTGGGGCGACAAACTGGTGTGGGGCTACGGCCAGGGCTACAACGACGAGGACGTCCGCGCCGCCTACACCACCACCCTCGACCTGGGCATCAACTGGTTCGACACGGCTGAGATGTACGGCTTCGGCCAGTCGGAACGGCTGCTGGGCCGCTTCATGAGCGAAGCCGGCGGCCCGCGCCCGTTGGTCGCCACCAAGTACTTCCCCCTGCCCTGGCGTATCCTCCGCCAGGACGTCGTCAAGGCGCTGCGCGGCAGCCTGCGCCGGCTCAACCTGACCCAGGTGGACCTGTACCAGATCCACTGGCCCACGCCCATCGTTCCCATCGAGCGGCTGATGGATGGGCTGGCCGAGGCCGTCCACGCCGGCCTGGCGCGGGCCGTCGGCGTCTCCAACTACGACGCTGCCCAGATGCGCCGCGCGCACGCGGCCCTCGCCCGCCACGGTGTCCCGCTGGCCTCCAACCAGGTCGAGTACAGCCTGCTCCAGCGCGCGCCCGAGCGCAACGGCGTGCTGGACACCTGCCGCGAACTGGGCATCAGCCTTATCGCCTACAGTCCGCTGGCGATGGGCGCGTTGACCGGCAAATACACAGCGGATAACCCGCCCAAAGGCGCGCGCGGCCGTACTTACAACGCCCAGCGCCTGGCCCAGGTCGCGCCGCTCATCAACCTCCTGCGCACGACGGGCGAGCGCTATGGCAAGACGCCGGCTCAGGTCGCCCTCAACTGGACGATGGGCAAGGGCACGTTGCCCATCCCCGGCGCCAAGAACGCGCGCCAGGCGCGAGACAACGCGGGCGCTCTCGGCTGGCGGCTGACGCCTGACGAGATAGCGGCCCTGGACGAGGCCAGCGCGGCGCTCTAATCACGTACTGGAGGAGCTTGTTATGCCTATTGGGGAGTCACCCCGCAAGGTGGGGTTGGTCGGCACGGGCATGGTCGGCGCATCGTTCGCCTACGCCCTGATGCAGCGCAGTCTCGCCAATGAGATGGTCCTGGTCGATGCCAACAAGGGCCGCGCCGAGGGTGAGGCGATGGACCTCAACCACGGCCTGCCCTTCGTCCGCCCCATTCGCATCTACGCCGGCGACTACGCCGACCTGGCGGGCGCGGCGGTCACCGTCGTCACCGCCGGCACGGCCCAGCGCCCTGGTGAGACGCGCTTGCAGCTCCTGGAGCGCAACGCCGCCATCTTCCGCGACATCATCTCGGCCATCGCCCGCCACAATCCCGACGGCATCATCCTCATCGCCACCAACCCGGTCGACATCATGACCGAGTTGTCGGTCCAGATCAGCGGCCTGCCGCCGACGCGGGTCATCGGGTCCGGCACCATCCTCGACACGGCGCGCTTCCGCTACCTGCTCGGCGCGCACTACGACATCGACCCGCGCAGCGTCCACGCCTACATCATCGGCGAGCATGGCGACAGCGAGTTGGCGGTGTGGAGCCTGGCGAACATCGCGGGCGTGCGCCTGCGCGACTTCAAGTCGGCCACCGGCAAGGGCTACGACGAGGGCGCGCTGCAGCGCATCTTCGAGCAGACCCGCGACGCCGCCTACGCCATCATCGAGCGCAAGGGCGCGACGTACTACGCCATCGGCCTCGGCCTGCTGACCATCGTCGAGGCCATCCTGCGTGACCAGCACACCGTCCTGACCATCTCCAGCCGCATGGCGGGCCAGTACGGCGTCTCCGACATCTGCATCAGCCTGCCAACCGTCGTCGGCGCGGCGGGCGTCGAAGAGGTTCTCAACCTCCCGCTCAGCGCGGAGGAAGAGGAGGCCTTCCGCCGCTCCGCCAACACCCTCAAGGAGCGCTACGCCGAGATTGGCGCCACATAACGCGCTCTTGTCGTGTTGCCGACCGTACGCTATAATGCCCGCGTGGTGAAGGTGCTGATTGAGGAGCGCAGCCGTATGGAAACCAAGACGGTCAATGTGCAGGATGCAGCGGCCCATCTCGCGGAACTCGTCGAACAAGCTCTCCAGGGTGACGAGATCATCCTTGTTGAAAACGGAACTCCCCTTGTTCGTCTTCTTCCAGTGGCAGAGAGCAAGCCGTCACGAGTTCCGGGCTTAAACCGAGGTGAGGTGTGGATGAGTGATGATTTCAGCGCCCCTCTTTCGGACTCCTTCTGGCTTGGCGCATCATGAGGCTGCTGCTTGACACACAGGCGTTCTTGTGGTGGGCCGATAGTCCTGAGAAACTATCATCGGTCGCTCTCGCCGCTTGTCAAGCAGCTGAGAATGAGTTGATCGTCAGCGTCAGTTGAATTGGCTCACGTCTACGGCCTGTCTCAACTGCCGTTGCACCACAAGGATCCCTTCGACCGCCTCATCATTGCCCAGGCTATGGTGGAGAATTTGGACATCGTGAGTGCAGACAACACCTTCGCCAGTCATCCTGTTCGGGTTATCTGGTAAGCACACAACGAGGAGGCGGGATTCAATCACCCCGCCTCCTCGTTGTGTCGCAAGGCACTCTACTGCGCCAGTTGCCGGTTGATCTGGCCCAGCAGGAACCCGACAATCGGGTTGTTCGGGTTGTCCTGCACCGTCCGCGCTACCTGGCACACCGCGCTGATGGCCGCGTTGGCGCTGCCCTCGATGTCAGCCAGGTTGACCGTCACGTTTTGGGGCGGCAGCGTCGTGTTCAACTCTGGTAGGCTCACCGCCTGGGTCGCCAGCGTCACCTGCTCGCAACTCTCGCCCTGCGTCGTCAACAGCGCCGTCAGGCCCGGCACGCTGCCGCGCGGCCCACTCGACCGCGTGTAGTCAATCGTCCCCGTGAACTGCAACTGGTTCCCTACCGGGTCGATGCGCTGCAAGCGATAGATATAGATCACTTGCTCCGCCCCCACATTGAAGCTGCCTTCAATGGCGCGGCCCGTGAAGCGAGCGCTGAAGTTCGAGATGCCAGGGGCGGCCGGTGCGGCGGGCGCAACTGGCGCCGGGTTCTGCGGCGCCAGGGTCGGCGGGGCCTGGACCGCCGGGCGCGGCGTCGCTGTCGCCGTCGGCAGCGGAATCGGGGTGCGTGTGACCGTCGGCGGAACGGCCGTCGGGGGATTGGGCAAGAACTGAGTGAGCAAGCCGCACCCGCTCAGCGCGGCGCTGAGACCGAGAGCCGCCAGTATAATCATCAAACGAGTAACCTTCAACACATTTCCTCCATCCACAGGTCTAGCCTATACTTCTCTCATACCGCAAATCCTATACCAATACGCTCTAAATCCGCGAATCGTTCCTGGAAAGACCACCCATGCTGTCCCCCGCGCCCGCCTTGACCCTGGCAACCGTCACCGCCTACCGCGACCAGGTCTACCACCGCACCCCGTACCTCAGGCTCTACACGCCCAACGACGCCGTCCGCTGGACGCAGCGCGTTGGCTTTGCCTTCCTGTTTCCCGCGCCCGACTTGGAAGGGCCGTCGCTGTGGCACGCCGTGTGCGGCCGAAGTCGGCCCGTGCCCACCCATCACCACGACGCCGACCTCGGCCGCGTCTGGGACTGGAAGGACAAGCTGCCCGCCCAGCGCCTCGTCTTCTACGCCAAGCTCCTGCGCAACAAGCCCATGCTCGTCGCCCTGGACCGCGTCCCCCTCTTCTACGCCCTGACCGAGAACTACGGCGACCCCCACGACTACCTGGCCGAGTACGAGGCAGGCACGCTGACCATCGAAGCCAAGAAGGTCTACGAAGCGCTGCTCGAACACGGCCAGGCCGCGTCGACGGGTGTCCTGCGCCGCCTGGCCGGCCTGGACGGCAAGAGCCACATGGCGCGCTTCGACCGCGCCATCACCCAGCTCCAACGCGGCATGAAGATCGTCAAGGTCGGCACGTCCGACGCCAACCGCTGGGGCTACAGCTACGTCTACGACCTGCTGCCCCGCGCCTACCCCGCCGTTCCGGAGCAGGCCCGCGCCTTGGGCCGCCGCGAAGCCATGCGCGGCCTGCTGCGCCAGTACCTCACCAACGTCGGCGCGGTTCCCGCCCGCCAGGTCGCCCGCCTCTTCGAGTGGGACGCCGCGACCCTCGACCGCCTCGTCGCCGACATGGCCGCCGAGGGCGTCAGCCACGGCCCCGTCGCCGGCCTGGACGACGACTGCCTCATCTGGCCTATCTGATCCTTCTGCCTATCCGATCAATTCTGCCAATTCTGTTAATTCTGTCCCAGGTCTTCCTTCAAGAACGCACTTAGCGCGGCGTAGGTCTCGTCCGGCGCTTCCTCCGCTAGGAAGTGTCCGCACGGGAGCGCCTGCCCCCGCACATCGTCCGCCTTCTCGCGCCACGTCGCCAGCACGTCGTACTTCTGTCCCACAAACCCACGCGCGCCCCACAACGCCAGCAGCGGACACGTGACCCGCCGCTCGCTGTCGGCGCGGTCGTGCGCCAGGTCGATACTGGCCGCCGCCCGGTAGTCCTCACACGACGCGTGGATGGCCGCCGGGTCGAGGAAGCAGCGGCGATACTCGGCGAGCGCCTCCGGTGTGAACGCGCCGGGCACGGTCCCCGGCCGCTGGAACCACGTGTTCAGGTAGGTCTCGGCGCTATTGCCGATGAGCGTCTCCGGCAGCGGCGCGGGCTGGATCAGCAGAAACCAGTGGTAGTAGGCGACGGCCAGGTCCATGTCGGTGCGGCTGTACATCGTCAGCGTCGGCGCGATGTCCAGCACGACCAGCTTCCGCACCCGCGCGGCGTGGTCCAGCGCCATGCGATGCCCGACCCGCGCCCCCCGATCGTGCCCGACCACCAGGAACCGCTCGTGGCCCAGCGCGCTCATCACCTCGACCATGTCCCGCGCCATGCTCCGCTTCGAGTACGCCGCATGGCTCGTATCACCCGGCGGCTTGGCGCTGTCGCCGTAGCCCCGCAGGTCCGGCGCGACGACAGTATAGTCCCGCGCCAGGCGCGGCGCGATCTTGTGCCACATCACGTGGGTCTGTGGGTAGCCGTGCAGGAGCAGCAAGGGCGGACCATCCCCGCCCAGGACGAGGGCAATCTCGGTCTCAGACGTCGTCACACGGCGCGCCGTGAAGTTGGGGAACATGGGGGACTCCTTGGGGTGTGCTGGCCCAATGATACACCCGTCCAGGATTGGACCGCAACGCGGCGCGCTGCTATCATTTCAGCCGATGCTCGCCCCACTGTCGACCGACCCCCACGTCGCCCTCGTTCACGACTGGCTCAACCAGTACGGGGGCGCGGAACGCGTCCTTGAGGTCTTCAAGGCGCTCTTCCCCGCTGCCCCCGTCTATACGTCCATCTACTGGCCCGCCGCCATGCCCGCCGCTTACCGCGCCTGGGACATCCGTACCTCGTTCCTCGACCACTGGCCGGTCGTCAAGCGCAATCACCAGCCCTTCCTGCCCTTCTACCCCGCCGCCTTTCGCCGCCTGGACCTGAGCGGGCAGCGGCTCATTATCAGCAACAAGAGCGCCTTCTGCCTGGGCGTCCGCAAGCCGCCCGGCGCGCGCCACCTGTGCTACTGCCTGACCCCGACGCGCTTCGTCTGGGACTTCGAGAGCTACGTCGCCAACGAGGGCAAGGGCTTGCTCGCCCGCGCCCTCGTCCCGCCGCTGCTCACCCGGTTGCGAGAGTGGGAGTACCAGGCCGCGCAGGAGGTGGACGCCTTCGCTGCCATCTCCACCACCGTGCGCGACCGCATCCGCCGCTGCTATGGCCGCGACGCCGTCATCATCCACCCGCCCATCGACCTGGCGCGCTTCACGCCCAGCGACGCGGTGGACGACACCTATCTCGTCGTCTCGCGTCTCATCCCCTACAAGCGTATCGACCTGGCGGTCCAGGCGTTCAACCGCCTGGGCAAGCGGCTCGTCATCATCGGCGACGGCCGCGACCGGCCACGCCTGGAAGCGCTGGCCGGGCCGACCGTCGAGTTCTGGGGCCGCCGCTCCGACGCGGAGACGCGCCAGGCCCTGGCCCGCTGTCAAGCCTTTCTCCTGCCCGGTCTGGAGGACTTCGGCCTGACCCCCATCGAGGCCCAGGCCAGCGGGCGGCCAGTCATCGCTTACGGCGGGGGTGGGGCGCTGGATACCGTCATCCCCGGCCTGACCGGGGCGTTCTTCTACCCGCAGACCGCCGAGGCCCTGGCCGAGACCGTCGCCGCGTTCGACCCGTGCGCCTACGACCCGGCCGTCTGCCGCCAGAACGCGGCTCGCTTCGACGTGGGCCACTTCCGCCGCAAGTTCGCCGCCTTTGTCGGCTGTCACGGAACAGACTAAAGAGACTGTATGGAGCTACGCACGTACTGGGATATTCTGCGCCGCCGCTGGTGGGCCGTCCTGCTGCCGGTTCTTGTCGTCCTGGCCCTGGGGCTGATTCGCCGCCCGCCGCCGCCCGTCTACACCCTGAGCATGGGCCTGCTGGTGGACGTGCCGGTCCTGCCCCCCGACGGCACCTACACCATCGACCCCCGCCAGACGGCCCCGCAGGCCGTGGAGTACCTCGTCGACGACCTGAGCGTGTTCGTGCGGGGTAGCGAGTTTGCCAAACTGGTTCAGGCGCGGCTGCCCGCCGCCTGGCAGGGCGACCTCGGGCAGATCGCCGGCACGGCCTCGTCGCAGAAGCAGCACCGCACCATCACGCTCACCATCACCCGTGGCGCGGTGTCCCAACAAGCCGCCGAGCAGGAGCTAGGCGCGCTGGCCACCGCCGTCGTGGCGGCGCTCCGCGAGGACACGCCGAAGTACTTCGCCCGCCTCAACGGCCAGCCCGACATCCAGATCATCGACGGACCGACCATCGGCGTCGTCGGCGCCGGCCTGCGCGACCGTCTCGACCTCCCGCTGCGCGTTCTGTTGGGGCTGCTGGGCGGCGTGGGCCTGGCCTTCCTCCTCCACTACCTGGACACGCGCCTGCACTCGGCCGGGGACGTCGAGGCCCTGGGCGTCCCCGTCCTGGCCGAGGTGCCGCGCCGCCGCTAACGCGAGGGGGCGGCCAACAAAAAGCGCGCCGCCCGGGTCAGGCGACGCGTCGAAGGTGGGGCCGGAAGGAATCGAACCTTCACCAGCCGGTTATGAGCCGGCAGCACGGAC
>CAZLBQ010000238.1:0-9258 GCA_964557745.1 uncultured Anaerolineales bacterium | reverse complement strand
CCACGCCTCGACCGGCCACTGCGCCACTGGCTTCATGTCCTTGTCGAACTTCTGGACGCGGCGGTTCCACGTGTCAGCCACGTAGATGCTGCCATCCACCGGACTGATGGCGATACCGACAGGCTCCTGGAACTGGCCGGGATCGAAGCCGCCGCCGCCATACTGCGCCAGAGGCTTGCCGTCCGAGTCGAACTTGGACACGCGCTTGTTGCCGGTGTCCGTGACGTACAGGTTGCCGTCCTTGTCAATGGCGATGGCGCGCGGGCCATAGAAGGCCAGCGGCTTGTCCGTCGGCGAGGCGGCCTGATCGAAGACACCCCACAGCGACACGAAGTCGCCATCGGTGGTGAACTTCTGAATGCGGTGGTTCCACGTGTCGGCCACGTACACGAACCCGCGCTGCGGGTCTACGGCGATGCCCCACGGCCCGTCCTTGAACTGGCCCGGCTGGCTGCCAGGCCCGCCGAAGGTCTTGAGGGGCTGGCCGCCGTTCGGGCCGTACTTCACGATGCGGTTGTTGTTCGTGTCCACGACGAACACGTTGCCCTTGTCGTCCACGGCCACGCCGCGCGGATTGGCGAGCTGCCCCGCGCCGCCGAAGGTCGCCTGCGCCGTCACATCCTTCTGCACCTTGTCCAGCGCGCTGGCAGTGGTCGTCGTGCCCGCCGCCGCCAGCGCCGGGTCGGCGGCCTGGTAGGGCCAGATCTTGTTAACGACGTCCTTCTTGACGTAGAGGATGAACTTGTTGTGGTGGTACCAGTCGCTCAGCGGCTTGGGGTACTTGCGCCACATCAGGATGTCGAACCACTTCTGGCGCTCGGCCGGGTTCTGGAGGATGGCGAGGATAGTCGCCGGCGTCTGGTTCTTGTACTCCTCCATCGGCCACCAGATCATGTTAAACTCGCGGCGCACGTAGTCGCGCAGGTAGGGCTTGAACTTGGCCTCATTGCCCTGACCGATGAGGACGACGGGCGCGTCAATCGGCCCCGGCGGGTTCTCGCCCACGTACTGCTTGTTGGTGTAGTCACGCAGGTACCACTCGAACGGCCAGGGCACCAGATTGTCGTAGACGATCTTCATCTCTTTCGGCCCGCCGAGTTGCTCCGACAGGTCGTCCAGCTCGTTGGCGACGAGCTTGACGTCGGGCGTGGCGTGGGCGTAGACGATGAACTCCGTCGCCAACTGGTCATTGATGTAGTTGGCGTACCACGAGGTGCGGATGGTCAGCAGCGCCAGTAGGCCGAACAGCGTGGCGAACACTGTCGCCCCGATGCCGCCGCGCCCGAGCCGCCGCCCGACGTTGAACAGCCCCCATAGCAGCGCGGCGAAGACAATGAGCGCGCCGAGCCAGAGCGTCGTCGCCCGTAGGTCGCTCAGGCCCATGCCCTGGAACGGGCGCAGGAAGATCCACACCAGGAACACGACAATGGCGGGTACCAGGAGGGCGGCGAACAGTAGCCCGCCCCGCTCGCGCACGGCGCGCCAGTTCACAGCCTCAACGATGTCGCCGACAAAGCGCCCGGCCAGGAAGCACAGCGGCAGGGCGATGTAGTACAGCAGCCACGGCATGCGCTCGCCTGCCACGCTGAAGCCGATGAACGACAGGATAGACCACCAGATGAGGAACGGGACGAACAGCATCTGCGACAGGTCCGAGCCGCCGCGCATGACCCGTCGGGCCCGACTCAGCAGTGGGTAGTAGATCATGGCCGCCAGGCCGAACCACAGCGGCAGGAACTCATAGATGGGGGCGAGGAAGGCGTAGTAGTAGATGGGCTGGCCACCGCGTTCGACGCCATGCTGCTCCAGCCAGTAGCCGAGCGAGCCGAGGTAGCCCGACGCCACGCCGTTGCGGTTGGTGAAGAACGTCGTGTACAGCAGAATGGTGATGCTGTAGAAGATGGCGGCCATCACCGGCCAGCGCCGACGGTCCCACCACAGGCCGATGGCCGCGCCGATGGCGAACAGGATAAAGTAGATGATGAAGGAGCGCGTCAGGCCCGCCTGGCTGTAGTCCAGGGCGGCCTGCGGGTCGCGGGCGACGACGGCGACGACGAGGGCCGTCGCCAGGGGCAGGACTAGCGTGCCGAGGGACACGACCCAGCCCATGAGCGGATGCTCGCGCAGCCGCGCCAGGAGTGGCTCCCCGCGCCCCTCGCCACGTCCGATGGCCCACGCCAGGGCGATGACGGCGAACGAGCCCATGATGGCGTCCTGGATGTAGGCCGACTCCATGGTGGTGAACATGAGGGTCATGGCCGTCACCACCACGTACAGCCAGCGCGGGCGGCGCTCGTCCAGCCACTTAAACAGACCGACGATCATCAGCAGAGCGTAGAAGCCGACAAACACCTCGTCGCGGATGTAGCGATTATGGTAGAGAATGACGGGTGAGATGAGCAGCATCAGCGACGACAGCAGCGCCCCGATGCGGCCCAGGTAGGGCCGCAGCATGAGCGGGATGAGGATGACGGTCGCAATGCCAAATAGGGCGGCGGGCAGGCGGGCTGTGAAGTCGTTGACGCCGAACAGGAAGTAGAACAGAGCGTTCAGGTGGAAGCGGAACGGCCCGTGCATCATCGGGTTGTGCTCGTAGCCCTTGCCGACGTAGAGCTGCCAGGCGTAGAGCGTGTGCAGGCTCTCGTCGTGGCTCATGGCGCGCTGACCCAGGTTGTACAAGCGGGTTGCAAACGCCAGGACCGTCAACGTCGCCCAGGCAGCCGTCTCCCACGTCACCCGCACCAGGCTCTGCGCGGGCGTGTCGAGGCTCGTCGTCACCGGCTGACCGGCGCGCCGCCCGCGCGGCATCGTTTGTTGCATACTCACTCCTCCATCCCTAACTGCATCCAGAACGATAACTACTGACCGGCGCTAGCCGTTGGCTTGGCGAACCAGACCAGGCCGTCGACGCGCGGCGGGTTGACGGGCGTCTCGCGGTAGACGTACCAGCGGATCCAATTCCGCGCGTCCATCCCCAACGGGCTCCACGCGCTCTCGAAGCGGGCGGGCTGGCCAACGTAGCCCGCCGGGGCCTGGGGCGGCTGCGCGCCCGCCGGAACAGCGGCCAGCAACTGCGTGGCCGTCGAGCCGACGACGTTGTTGCGAATGTCGAGGCTCGGGAAGAGGCGCAGATACCACGCCATCGCCGGCGTCAGCCGCTCGTCCACGGCCACCAACTGCGTCTGGCTTGCGCCGAAGCGATCCAGCGCGACGCCATAGATGTCCCCGGCCACGCGCGTCGCATCAAGGGACGTGCGCGGCCCACCGAGGAACTCCTGCGGCACATACGCCTGCGGGTAGGTCACGCTGGCCGTGGTGCGGATGGTGATGAGGGCCAGCAGGACCAGCGCCAGCGCCCCCGCGCTGCGCCAGGCCACATCGCGGCCCATCATCGCCGCGAAGGCCGACAGAATCGCGCCGAGGAAGACGACGAACAGCGCCAGGATGAGCAGCAGGCGCGTCTCCGCGCCAGGCGTAGCCTGGGGTTGCGTCACGAAGGCCGCCACCTGGAGCGCGGGCCCAACGATGAACGGCAGGGCGATGAGCAGGAACAGCCCCTCGCGCGTCCACGAGCCATACAGGCGAAGCGCATCGACCATACGGCCCAGGGTCATGCCCGCCAGCAGGGTCAGCGGCAGCAGAATGGTGACGATGCCCGACGCCGGCCGCGCGGGCGACAGAGTCGACAGGGCCAGGGCGACGGCGAACCAGACGATGAGGAACAGCGCGAACAGGTTGCGTTGCGTTAGCAGCCAGACGCCGCCGACGAGGCCGAGGACCAGGATGGCCGTCTCGTAGACCGGCAGCGCCAGCAAGTAGTACCACCACGCCTCGGACTGCATGGGGACGCGGAACCAGGCCGCCAGCCCATCCAGGGCCGCCTGGATGCCGTCGGGGTTGAAGAACAGCGCCGTCGCCAGCGCCACAAACAGCCCCAGGGCGATGACGACCGTCGAGAGCAGCGTGCCCCGGTTGTCGCGCATGGCGCGCAGACCGGCCAGGATGTCCTCGCGCGTCACGCTGTCGCGGCCCGAGTACATCACCGCCAGGATGAAGCCCAGCGCGACGACCACGAACAGCCACGCCCCGCGCCCGCTGACGAGGGCGACGGCCAGCCAGACGCCGAGCCACGTCAGGCGGCGCGGGATGGGCGTCAGCAGGTAGCGCTGGCCGATGGTCAGCACGGCCAGGGTGAACAGCGCCGTGACGACGGCCTCGTTGTCCCAGCGCGAGAACAGGACGAAGGACGGCGTGAACGCGAGCAGGCCCGCGGTCGCCAGCGCGCCCGGCCGGCCGAGCCAGCGCCGCAGCCAGTAGGGCACGGCGACGATGGCCGACCCAGCCAGGGCGGGCAGCAGGCGCGGCAGGGCATCGCCGACGCCGCCGAGCAGGGCGAAGGTCAGGAAGTTGAACGTCAGGAGCAGCGGGCTGTAGTCACCCGTGGGCAGGCCCGCGCCTGTGGCGAGGCGGTAGGCCTGGAACGCCTGCCCTGTCTCGGTAGCCGTCATGGGCGTCAGGCCTAGGTGGACCAGACGGACAATGGCCGCCGCCAGGACGAGCAGCCCGTACAGCGCCTTCTCAACGGTGACGACGGGGCGCGTGTTGGTCCCGACCACGGCAGGCGCAGCGCTCTCCACCTTGCTTGTGTCCCGTTCAATCGCATCCGTTACCATGAAGAGTCCTCTTACCGCCGCCGATAGATGACCACGTCCCCGCTGCGGAATACGGGGTCCATGAACTTCTCGAACTTCGTCGCCTGCGGGCCGCGCGCCGGGCCGTAGCGCTCGCGCTCGGCGCTGCCGTAGACGACATACTCGACGCCGAACTGGTCGAGGAGTTGCTGCGCCTGGCGCGTGTCGGTCGTCTGGTAGATCTGAGCGATGAGCGGCTCGCGCCGCCCCGGCTCGTCGTAGTTGCCGCGCCACTGGGACTCGTGGCCCCCCCAGCCCAGGACGGTCGGCAGGCCGGTGAACGCCGACATACGCCCCTCGTACGCATACGACTTGCCCTGGTTGCCGGGCGCTTCCAGGATCGTCGGCTGGTCGGTCACGTTATCGCGCAGCCACTGGATGGCCGCGTAGTCGTCGGGGCGCTGTTGCGCCACCCACTGCGTCCCGTCGAGCGTCGGCGCGCCAGCGAAGTTGTTGGCGCGGCTGATGTTGGCCAGGATGGGGTACACCAGTCCCAGGCCCACCACCAGCGTCAGCACGCCATTGAAGGCCAGTTGGCCGCCGCGCGCCCGCCCCTTCGCCCGCTCGCGGCCCAGCAGCCACCACGCCGCGTAGGCCGAGGCCAGCGCCAGGAGAACCCACGCCTGGAAGTAGAACTTGAACACCGAGTTCATGCGGCTGCCGAAGTTGTCGCGGATAAAGACAAACTCGGTCAGCAGCGTCAGGCCAAAGCCCAGCGCCATCAGGAACAGGGCGAACAGGGTATGCAGCGTCGGGTTCTGGAAGCGCGCCGCCCGCGCCGCCGGCCGCGTGACCTGGGTGGACCGCCGCGCCACGGCGGGCTGGTCCGCCTCCGGCTCAGCGCCACCCGCGCCCGCGTTGCGGGCGATGACCAGCAGCGACGCCACCGCCAGGCCAATGAGGACGGTCAGGAAGGCCGCCGTCCACCACGTCCGCCACGCCATGACCAGCAGCACCGGCAAGGCGACAGCGCCGACATACAGGGCCGGGGTCAGGCTGGCCCGCTCGCCGCGCCGCGCCCACCAGCGGCTGACCTGGACGCCCAGGAAGACCATGCTGATGACGATGAACGTCCCGAACATGACGATGTACTGCGGCAGGCGCGTCTTGATCAGCCCCTGGAGGGCCAGGCCACGCGCCTGGGATTGCAAGCCGACCCAGAACGGCAGGTACATGAGCAGCCCGACCGCACCGACAATCAGGCCCGTGAGGAAGACATCGGCCAGCCACTCCCAGCCGCGCCGCCCCTGGCTGAGCCAGGCCTGGATGCCATAAGCGCCGACATAGACCAGGGTGTAGGTCGGGAAGTCCCACGAGTTGAGGAAGCCCAACGCCCCCAGGATGACGGCGGGGACGAGGCGCGGCAGCCAGTACGCCCGCGACAGGGGCGACGGCAAGACTTCGCCCGGCGCGCGGCGCAGGGTGTTGACCGCCAGCGCGACCGCCAGCAGGACAAAGGGCAGCGCCAGGACGTGCGGGTGGTTGTCGCCGAGCAGGAAGCTAAACGACGGGAACTCGTCGATGATCTCGGCCCCGTTGTCGTTGATGACGCGCGACGCCTGCCACCACCAGATGAAGCGCGACGGCATCCAGCCGCTGGCGACGGCGGGCGCGTTGATACTCTTGATGTCGAGCCACTTCCAGAAATCGGCCCCGCCGACGCCGCCCGCGTGCAGCACTTCCAGCGGCCCCATCCAGTTGCCCAGCACGGCGACGAAGACCGCGCCGAGCAAGCCGTAGCCAATGGAACCCGCTGCAGGTTGAAGGTTGAAGGTTGAAGGTTGGTCCTCCATCTTTCGTCCTTCGTCCTTGGTCGTCCGGCGCGGGGTGAGGTTGTAGAGGATGCTAAACGCCCCGGTCAGGGTCAAGGCGTAGAGCAGCGCCAGGGATAGGTTGAAGCCGATGGCCGCCGGCACGCCCGACAATTTGATGACGGTCGCCAGGATGACGTAGCCCAGGTAGTAATACGAGATGGCGAACCCCGACAGCCAGGGGTCGGGCGGCGGGAACGTGTCGGCGCGCAGGATGGAGTTGATAAAGGCGTACTCCATGTACTTCTCGCCGCCCGCCGTCGCGATCTCCGGGCTGTAGGCGCGCAGCAGCGCCGCCAGGACCAGCCCGCCCGCGAACAGCGCCTCGGTGACGAGGATGGCCCGCTTCTGCGAGCGCAGGACGTCGGTCAGCGGCTGGCGCAGCCAGAGCGCCGCACTGATGCCGCCGAGGATGAGCAGCAGGACGAGAATCGTCACCCGCTCGTTGCGCAGGATACCAAACGACGCGCCGAGCCACAGGCTCAACGCCAGGACGAGCAGGCCCAGCGGCCGGGCGAAGGCGTAGCCGCGGTCGGGCAGGTTGCGGAACAGCCGCAGCGTCAGCGGCAGCGCCGCTAGCCCGACCAGTTGGACGGTGAGATACCAGGCAATGACGTAGAGGACTTGCATGCTTAGCTCGGTGTGCCGCCGACCACGCGGTAGACTGTCACCTGCTCGTTGGTGTAGACCTTCTCGAGCATCCCCTGCTGGGCCATGCGCTCGAACTTCGCCAGCCCTTCGGGTGGATAATAGGCCTTCTCCGTCGGGCCGACGTAGACGTAGCCGACGTTGTACTTCTGCAACAGCGTCCGCGCCTGATTCAGGTCGGGCGTGCTAAACAGGGTCTTGACATCCGCGCCGCGCTGGTCCACCACTGGCTGGGTCAGCGCCGAGCGCTGCTGGCGCTGGTGGTTGCTCCAGCCGACGATGGTCGGCAGGCCCGTGTAGATGGACACCCGCGAGCCCCAGCGGTACTCGACGGTGTGCGCCTCGGCCACGACAGGCGTGCCCTGGACGTTCTCCTGGAGCCACTCGATGGCGTCGCGGTCGTACTTGAGCGGGTAGTTGACGACGGGCTTGCCATCCGGCGCGTCGCTGTAGACGGCCTGGTCCATGTAGGCCATGCCGTTGAGCGTCGGGCCGATGGCGCGCACCTGGTCGTTGAAGCGGTCGTTGGCGCGGCCCCAGGTGGCGAAGACCGGGTAGAGCAGAACGCCCAACAGCAGACAGGCGAACACGGTCTGCCAGACGGTGCGCGTCGTCAGGTCCACCTCTTCCAGCTCACGCCACACCCAGGCCAGGCTCGCCGCCGCGGCGACGCCCAGCAGCACCCACACCTGGAGGTAGAACTTAAAGACGGTGTTCATGCGGCTGATGTCGCCCTTGAGCACGACGACCTCGACCAGGAGGGTCAGCGACACCGCCGCCGCGACGATGAGCAGAATGAAGGACGAGGCAGGCGTGGGGTGGCTAACCGACGATGGGCGAGCGACGATGGACGAGGACACGCCATCCCCGTCGTCGGTCGTCAGTCGTCGGTCGTCAACCTGCGGTCGCCGCAGCAGGAGCAGCCCCGACAGGACGACAAAGGGCAGGCCCATGACCCACGCGCCGTAGTTGGCGAAAGCCAGCAGCGCTTCGATGACCACCAGCACGGCCAGCGCCTGTAAGATGAACCGCTGCGCCTGTCCCGCGCGCCCCGCCGCGACCTCAGAACGGTACCAGTCGCGGACCTGGAAGGCCAGGAAGGCGGCGATGGTGAACAGGAAGAAGCCGTGGACAATGAGGTATGACCACCACACCGTCCGCGAGCCGTCCCACCGCTCGACGCTGGAGAAGGCCGTGGCAAAGTTGTTGATGAACGGCAGCCACAGCACATTGGTCAGGATGAACAGCAGGCCCGTGCGCCACAGCGCCTCAGCGACGGCCCGCCCGGTCAGCCCATACGCCTGGTACGCCTGCAGGGCGAAAGCGCCGACAGCGATGGCGAGGTACGTTGGGTAGTCCCAGGTGTTGGCCGGGCGCAGCGCGCCGACGACCAGGCCGAAGATGCCCCACATCGCCACCACACTCGGCCAACCGGAGACCGCCGTCCCCAGCCGCCACTGGCCGCGCCCGCGCAGCACGACATTGAGGCACAGCGCCAGCGCCAGCAGCGTGAGGGGCAGCGTCAGCATGTGGGCGTGGAGGTCGCCGTAGAGGAAGGTGAAGTACGGAAACTCGGTGATGGGCACCGCCTCGGTCTGGGCGTGGGGGATGGCGCGGCTGGCGTTCCAGTACCACCACTCCTGGCGGAAGGCGAAGTGCGCCTGCCCCGTCAACACCTTGCCGATGCCGCCCAGCGCGCCCATCAAGGCGCCCAGGCCCGGAATGTTACTCTGCACCGACGCGCCGCTGATGTCTTGCAAGCCCTGGGACAGCAGCCGCACCTCGCCCAGGTTGCCGACGACGGCGACGAACAGCGCCCCCAACGCGCCGAACAGGAGCGGCAGCCGCTGCGCCGCACCCGCCTCGGCCTCCACATCACCGCCGCTCCAACGCGCTGCGACAATGTTGTACACGACGGCGAACGCGCCAAACCCCGTCAGGGCGAAGAACAGCGGCACGGTCAGGTTGTACGCGATGGCCGGCATGACGCCCGTCATCAGCACCAGCGTCGCGGCCATCACGAACACGTAGTAGTAGTAGTTCATGACGCCGACCGCGAACCACGGGTCATACGACGGGAAGAACTGGGTGCGAATGACGCCGTTGAG
>CAZLBQ010000237.1:0-9270 GCA_964557745.1 uncultured Anaerolineales bacterium | reverse complement strand
GCCGTCGGCAGACCGCAGGCGACCCAAGGCGGAACCGTTGAGGACGCCGAGGGCGCGGAGAGCACTGGTGGCAGAAGGCAGACAGCGGCAGGCAGTGGATATCCTGTCGCTGTCTGCCTTCTGCCTTCTGCCTTCTGCTTTCCGCTCTTCCTCGGCGCCCTCGGCGGTGAGGAACGGGGCGCCTCACGCCCCATGCTTCACGCCCTCTAGTTCGACTCCACGTACCACGGCCCGTAGTGGCGCACCGTGAGGTTGCCCGCCGCGTCGCGGGCCGCCAGGTGGATGTACCACGTCCCCGCGCTGGGGAAGGTCACTGTCGTGCTCGTCCCGCTCACCGGCTGCGTGGGTAGTGTGTCGCTCGCCTGGCTGACCGCCGCGAGCATCGTCACCACGCCGCTGCCGTCCCGCGCCGGCGTCCACTGGACGGTCACTTGTCCCAGCGCCTGGAGATGCGCCCCTACGTCTGGGGTGAGGGTCAGCGGCGCGAAGGGCGTCGGCCCCCAGTTATCGACGACAATCGGGTGCGCCAGCGTTGTCTGGGCCCCCGCCGCGTCTACAGCGCGTACCTGCACTGGGTAGCGGGCGGCGTCCGTGCTCAACGGCGTCGTCCACACCAGGCTCCACGCCCCACTCGCCGCGTCTAGCGCCGCCGGCCGCCAACTCGCACCCCCATCCAGGCTGACCGCGACCGACGTGACGGGGATCGCCGGGGTCGAGGCGGTGGCGTGGCCCTGGAGCGTCAGTGTCTCCGTCACCACACCCCCACTCGACGGCGCGTCGATGGTCAACTGCGGGGCGAGGCGGCTGAGCGTGACCTGGACCGGGGCGGCGTTCGCCAGCGTCCCTGGCGCTTGCCGGCTGGCGACGGCGGCGATTTGGTGCGGCCCATCACTGGGCAGCGCCACCGTCGCCGACCAGTCGCTCAGCGCCGCCGACGGGTTCGTCAACTGCGCCGCTCCCGCGGCCTTGCCGTCCACGTAGACGGTCACCTGCCCCGTCCCGCTCGTGCTCGTGAAGCGGGCGTAGCCTCGCACCGTCAGCGTCGCCGCCGCCGTCGCGGTGCCACTGACGGGCAGGGTGACGGTAGCGACATCAGTCTGCGCCGATGCCGTGACCGTCCGCACCGACGTCTGGGTCTGATTACCACTGCGGTCACGCGCCACCAGGCTGATCTGGTGCGCGCCCCCGCTCAAGCCGGTCGCGGCGCGGTACGTCCGCCCCTGCCCCGTGTCCGGCGCGTCCGGGTCGCCCACTGGGTCGGCGGGGATGGCGACGCCGTCGACGATGAACTGGACGGTGTCCACGTTAAAGCGTGTCCCGCTGCCCGTGGCGACGTAGTCCGCGACCTGGGCTTCCAACACCAGCCCCGCCGCGCTCGTCGTCAAGCCGTCGCTGGGAGCAGTCCACGTTACCTGCGGCGGCGTCCCATCGGCGATGATGTCGCTGCGGTACCACAGGCTCGCGTCGGTGACGCGGTTGCCCGCGAAGTCCGTCGCGCGCGAGTAGAGCCGATAGAGGCCATCGCCCTGGTTGGGTGTCGCGGTCGTCGCCCAGTACGAGGCCGGCTGGCCGGGCGTCGTCAACTGGGCTGCCGTCCACGCCGTGGGAAGCGTCGCCGTTACGGGCTGGCTGGCGTCGGTGACGTGGACGAGGCCAAACTCGACCGAGGCGACACCGGCCGTCGCCGTCGCGCACGTCGTCCCTTCCTTGCCCAGCAGCAGGGTCAGCGGCAGGGCTAACATCTCGCGGTAGCCGATGTCGATGCGCGTCCCACCACCGACCGGCACCGGGGCGGGCGGGTCGCCGGCGTCTACGGCGGGCGAGCCTGGCTTGAGGCTGTAGTCGCCACCCGCGGCGTTGGCAAACAGCGGGTCCTTACCGACGATGTCGTTCGGCCCCGCCGCCAGACCACTCCCCGCCCCGTCCTGGTACGCCACGCCGTTGCCATTCAAGAGGTTGTAGTCGTTGAAGATCTGGCCGCCGGACAAGGTCGCCAGGCCGGCCGCCGTGTTGTTGACAATGATGTTGTCGCGGACGCTGACCCACGTCCCCGCGCCGCCCACCGTGACGCCCGACCCGCTGTTGCCGACAACCGTGTTGTTCAGGACGAGGGCGCTTGCCCCCTGGCCGACCGCCACGCCGTCGTGGTTGCCGCGCACGATGCTGCGCGTCACGGTGATGCCGCTCGCGCTGCCCACGACGGCGACGCCGGCCGCGCCGCTCGCCGCGCCCGAGCCGGTGATGGTGAACCCGCTCACCTCCACCTGGGTGACGTTGGCCAGCGTCACGACGCTCCCGCCGCCCGCGCCGTTGAGGGTCGTCTGCTCGGCCCCACTGCCCACGAGGCGGATGTGGCTGGGCAGGCTGACGCGCTCGCTGTAGCTGCCTGGGCCAACCCCCACTGTCACCTGCACGCTACACGCCGGGTCCGACACCCGACAGTTGGCGCTCACGCTCTGTTGGAACTGACTGGCCGCGTTGACGGCGTCCTGGACCTTGTTGAAGGCGTCCACTTGCCAGGTCAGGCCGTCGTTGACGCACGTCTGGCAGTAGCCGTCGTCGGCGTAGAACGACGCCTGGCCGACCTGGGAGTAGCCAATGTCGATAGGGCGGTCGGCGCCGGGCAGCCGCGCGTCGTACGGGTCGCCCGCGCCCATGACCGGCGAGCCGGGCAGGGGTCGGAAGTCGTTCTGCGACGGCTGGGTGAAGCGTGGGTCGACGAAGATCTCGCCCGGTCCGGGCGGCGTGGTGGTGTTGCCGTCGATACTCACGTTCTTGGTGTTGCGCCAGTAGTCGTTGAACGTGTGCAGCTTGGTGACAGCGCAGCCCTGGGCGTTGAGGCCCGTTTGGGAGTTGAAGGCGAAGATGGTGTTGCGCACCGTGTAGCTACCGCACGCCGTCGCCGTGAGACCGCTGACGTTGTTGACCAGGGTGTTGTTGATCACCTGGACGGCGCTCTGCGCCCCGTCAACGTGGACGGCGTAGGTGGTGTTGCGGATGATGGCGCGCGTGAGGTTCACGTCTTGCGAGCCGTTCTCGACCCGCAGTCCCTCAATCTTCCCCGACGCCGCCAGCGTCAGCCGGGCCAGCGTCGCGCCCTGGATGCCCTCGGCGCGGGCGATGGCGACGGTTGCTGACGCAGGCGGGGTGATGATCGTAGCGTCCGCCCCCGACCCGATGACCTGGACGCCGTTGACGAGGTAGAACGCCTCGCGGTAGACGCCCGGCCCCAGCAGGACGCGCAGCGCGCCGCTGCCAATCGCCGCCTGGATGCTGGCGAATGCGTCTACGCCCCACGTGTGGCCGTCGTTGCCGCACGTCGCGCAGTACGTCGGGGAGACATAGACATTGGCGACGGACGACTGACCATTGGCGATTGGTTCGCCGCCTTCGGCCTTCTGCCTTCCTTCCGCCGCCTGCTGCCTGCCGCCTGCTGGTGGAAGGCTGTGATAGCCCGCCGTCAGCAGCGACCCCGCCTGGACGCGATAGACGGCGTGGGCCGGGTCGAGGAAGCGCGCCGCCTCCCACGCCACGGGCGGCGTGGCGGGCGCGGGCGACCAGGTCGCCCCCAC
Source organism: uncultured Anaerolineales bacterium (assembly GCA_964557745.1). Taxonomy (GTDB): domain Bacteria; phylum Chloroflexota; class Anaerolineae; order Epilineales; family JAHCIE01; genus JAHCIE01. Next base: position 5,698 of record CAZLBQ010000237.1, on the reverse strand, counting down.
CCAGGCGTTGTCCCGCTCGACCAGCTTGAACCCGTCGGCCTGTGGCGTCACGTTCATCCACACGGGCGCGGCCAGCTTGGGCGAAGCGACAAACGCCACCTGCTCGACCGTCAGGCTGCCTGCTCGCTTCGCCTCCTTCGCCGTGGCCGTGACCGTCAGGTACGCTCCGCTGCCCGGCTGGCCGACGAGCGTGCTGCGCCTCAACTCGACCTGGCTGGCGTCGTCCACCGCCACTGCCTGCTGGAAGCCATATAGGACCAGCCGCTCCAACGTCACACTCGCCGTCTGCGCCTGGACGAGACGCCGGGCATGGCGCAGCGTCAGCCCTGTCAGGCGCACGCCGGCCACGTCGTGGACCGTGACCACCGCCGCGCCGTCCGCGCCGTCGACAAACACGGCGTCCGGGTCGGCCCCCTGAATGGTCAGGCCGTCCTTCCCCGCGCCCACCTCAAACGGCGCGTACACGCCCGGCCGCACCTCGATGTCCGCCCGCGCCGGGGCAGCCGTCACGGCATACTGGAGGCCGGCAAACGCGTTGACGCCCCACGTCAGGCCGTCGTTGTCGCAGTCGGCGCAGTAGTCGTCATCCACAACCAACGTGGGCCTGCCGGTCGGTGTCGGGGCTTTGCCCTGCCTCTCTATCGGCCATCGGCCATCGGCCGTCGTCCCGACGGGCAGCGCGGCCTCGGCCACGCGCGGCGGCTGGCCGAAGCTCAACTCAGTGCGGGCCAGGGCTGTCGCCGCGCCGTCGGGGATGACCAGCAGGTCCGACGACAGGTCACAGTTGAGGTCGGCCCCCGCGGCGTAGGGGGCCGACGCCACCCCGGCCGCCTTGACCAGCGTGGCCGCGACCGGGGGCGTCGTGGGCAGGGTCGCCGCGCCCAGAATCAGGCGCGCCTGGCCGCCGCCCGCGCCCAGGACAAGGTCGTTGAAGCCGTCGGCGTTGACATCCCCCACTGCCGCCATAAAGCCCGACGCGTCCGTCGGGTACGTCCGCCACTGGGCGCTCGCCGCCCAGGCCCCGCTGCTGCGGCCCAGGACGACCGTCCGCGCGTCGCCCGCCGCGTAGATGAAGTCGGCCAGGCGGTCGCCGTTGACGTCGCCCAACGGCACGACCTGGCTCCCGATACCCGGCGAGCCGCTGAACGTCGCGGCGGCGTCGCTGGCCGGTGTCAGGGCCTGCGGCGCTCGGTAGCGCGACCCGGGGGCGAACGTCCGCGAGCCGAGGAACAGGTAGAGCGCGGGCGAAGCCGCGCCGAGACTGTTGTTCGGGTCGGCCAGGACAAAGTCGGCCAGGGTGTCGCCGTTGACGTCGCCCACGCCCGTGACCACCGCGCCGCGAGCGTCCAGGGGCAGGACGGCAGCGGCGCTGGTCTTTACGTCAATCAGCTGGCTGGCGAAGCGCCGCTGGCCGAGGACGAGGTAGGCGTGACCCGCCGCGCCGGATGCGTCGGTTGCGCCCACCAGCACGTCACCCAGGCCGTCGCCGTTCACGTCGCCCGCGGCGGCGACCCAGGCGCCCAGGCTGCCCTGGCCGGTCGTGGTCAGGACGACGCCCCGTGCGCCCTGCCAGCGTCCGGTCAACTGGCCCAGGTCCCAGTCCCGCCCCAGCGGGCCGACCTGGCCGAAGACGATGTACACCATGTTGTTGGCCGTGTCGCCCACCAGCAGGTCGGCCAGGCCGTCGCCGTTGACGTCGCCCGCCGGGGCGATGGTCGTCCCCAGCCCGCTCGCGCCGCTGGCGACCAGGGTACTCGTCTGCTCCAGGGCTTCGCCGGCGGGCGGGATGGCCCAGCCGCCTGCGCGGCCATGGATGATGAGCGCGCGGCCCGCGCCGCTGTTGTAGGCGGGTGTGCCGATGGCGGCGTCGGCGCGGCCGTCGCCGTCCACGTCGCCCAGCCAGGTCACGCGCGCCCCGGCCAGGTCGCCCACCGCCTGCGGTTCGAGCCGCACCGTCGCGCTCACGACGGCATCCACCGTCCCCTGCAGGGGCGAGGGGCGGGCCGGTAAGGGGAGATAGCCCGTGTCGTCGGCGTGGCCGATGAGGGTAAACGGCTGGCCCGCTCGGACATCGGTGATAGAGTTGGCAATCGAGTCGGCGGGCGGCACGAGGTCGAGGGTGACGGTGACGGTCTGCGCCGCGCCAATCTGGCCCAGGCCGTCGACGGCCCGCACGGAGAGGCGGTGGCTGCCGGTGGTGTTGGCGTCGAACCGCCACGGCCACGACCACGTCGCCGTCGGTGGGTACGGCGCGCGCAGGGCCTGCGCCGTCTGCCAGGGCTTGCCGTCGATGCTGAGTTCGACGGCGGCGAGGCCCGCCACCTGGGGCGCGCCGGAGAGAAAGTCCGTTGCGCTGCCCTGGAGCGTGACCGTCGCCCCGCCCAGGCTGTCCTTGCTCAAGCCGGTCAGGAGTTGACCGTCGCGGACGCTAGTGAAGGACGCGCCTGGCGCAGTGTTGTCCACGATGACCGACGACGTTGCGGCGGCCGACTGGTTGCCGACGGCGTCGGCTGCCGTGGCCCGCACGGTGTACACGCCATCGCGCGGCAGGGGCCGCCACGTCCACGCCCAACTCTCCGCGCCGTTGGCGGTCTGCGCTGCGGCCACGCCGTCGACCCCGACCTGGACGCTCTGCACCCACGTTGTCGGGTCACTAGCGCTGCCCGTCACGACGTACGCCGTGCCGTTGATGGCCTTGCCGTTGGCGGGCGTGGCGATGGCCGCCTGCGGGTTGTCGGCGTCGATGACTACGGCCAGGGTGCGGCTGATGGTCTTCGTCGTGTTGTCGGTCGGGTCGGTGTAGGGCAAGGTCAGGGTCAGGGCGGTGTCGGCCGAGCCGGCCGTCGCCTGCGCGGTGGCCTGCCACCCCACGCCCAGGGTCTCGCCGCCCAACAGCGGCTTCTGGCTAAAGTCCCACTGGGCGCACGTCTGGCCGCCGGGCGTGGTCGTCGTCGGGGTGGGCGGGGTGTAGCCCGCGCTGGGCTGCGTGCTGGTCACCCTGGGCGCGGCGAACGACTGGGACGGCCCGCACAGCGTCATCTGGCTCGTGATGTTGGCGGCGGTGTCGTCAAACAGGCTGAACTGGCCGCTCGCCGTCGCGCCGGGCTTGAGGAGGTGGTACGTCGCGCCCGCGTGCTGGACCGTCGGCGCGGAGATGGCGGCGGTCAGGCGCGGCGCGGTGTTGGGCGCGTACGGGCTGAGGCCATAGGCGCGCTCCTGGCTGTCGTGGAGGTCATCGCCGTCGGCGTCGGGGTCCAGCGGGTTGGAGCAGACGAGCCGCCCATTGACCAGCCAGCCACCGACCAGATGGGGCGCACCGCCGCTCGTCGTGACGTGACACACCTCCTCGCCGTCCTTGAGGCCGTCGCCGTCGCTGTCGGCCACCGCGACCTGGGTGCCCAACGCGACTTCGAGGCTGTCGTTCAGCCCGTCGCCGTCGGTGTCGGCCTTCGTCGGGTCGGTCCCTAGCGTGGCGCGGTGGTCGCGTTCCCAGCCGTCGCTCAGGCCGTCGCCGTCGCTGTCCCACTTGGTCGGGTCGGTCCCCAGGGCGGCCTCCTGGCTGTCGGGGATGCCGTCGCCGTCCTGGTCGGGGTTGGTGATCTGGTTCCACGTCCACAGGCCGTCGACGGTGTTGGGCAGGACGTCCAGGTACAAGGGCGTCGTCGCCTGGTTCCAGGCGTCGGTATCGTCGGACTTGGGGGCCGAGTCGTTGGCCGAGTCGGCGCTGCACGAGCGCACGACGACCGCCCACCAGCACTTCTGGTAGCGCAGCGAGAAGTCGACCACGCTGGTGATGTGGATGGCGATGTTACGGGCGGCCTGCTGCGGGGTGAAAGAGGCCGAGACACTGCTGGCGCAGTGCTTGGACGTGCCGTCCATCCAGCAGTTACCCCGCCCGTAGGTCGTGCTCGAGTCGCTGGACACCCAGCGCGTGTAGGCCCAACTCTGGCGCACATCGTCCACGTTGCCGCTGCGGCTGTGGACCCAGTTCCACTCGTCGTCGCCCGGCCCGACGACGACGGTCGTCGTCAGGCTGGCGTCGTAGGTGACGCTGTTCCCCGCGACGGTTCCTTCATCAGAGTTGCCAAAGCTGACACTCAAGCCGCTACTGGCGACCGGGTTGTTGGGGTCCAACTCGGCATAGAAGGCAAACTTGACTAGAAAGTCGGCAAGCCATTGGGTGAGGAAATTATAGGTATGCAGCGGGTTCCAGTCGCCGGTGATGAGGGCGACGATGACGTACAGCAGGGCGGCGATAACAATCTCGATGAGCAGACCAATTCCTGTGTCGGCCACGGCGATGGTGATGATAGCGATGAGCAAGCCCAGGACGACGATGATGGTGGCGGCGATGTCGTTCGCCAGCTCCATGTCGGTCTGCATGTGGGACACGTCGTCGGAGTAGCCGTGGAAGCTGGTCCAGATCATCACCAATTGGACGACGGCGACGATGACCGCGACGGCGAGCGCTAACCGGCCCAGCGACTTAGCCGCCGCCGCCACGCCGTCCGCCGCGCCCTCGGCCACACCGCTCACCTCCTGGGCGACGGTGGTCGCCTCTTCCGCTGCGCCTGACACCACCGTCGACACCCAGCGGATGCCCTGGGGAATCAGCCGCAGGTAGGGCAGGGCGAAGGTGGCGATGCCACCTACCGCCATGACAATAGGTATCATGCCGCTCCGCAGCGTGGGCGACTGGCCCCAGGTCGTGTTCATCCAGTCGCGGAAGCCAATGGCCGGACCGCTGGCATTAATATCCGACACGAGGTCGGCCAGGTGGTAGACGACCTGAACGTAGCCCGGCAGCGAGGTCTCGGTAGGTTGGTTGAGCAGGCTGAAGATGGCGTTGTCGTCGGCCTGCGCGCCCACGAGCGGCGTCCCGTTGACGGCGATATAGTTGACCAGGCCGCCGTACCACGTCAGGAACAGCGTCTCGATGTAGCGCTTGGTGGCCTGCTCGTTCTGGAACGAGTAGCGGCGGTCGAGTTCGCCGAGCGCCTGGTTCATGATCAGGGCCTGCCAGGCAGGCTTGCCATCGTTGTCGGTGGCCCAGTGGTACATCTGAAGCTGGACCTGGCGCAGCGTGAACAGGGCGTTGCGGCTCAGGTCGTAGCTGACGCTCGTCCCGTCGCTGCTGTCCTGGATGGTGACACCCTGCGCGGCCCCCTTCTCCAGGCTCAGGCTGCCCGTCGTCTCCTGGTAGGCGACGACCAGCGTCGGCGTCAGCGTGCGGGCGTAGTTGGCTCCCAGGAACGTCTGGGTATTGGTCATCGTCGTCGTCGCCAGGGCGATGTCCTGGTGGGCAAACGTGCTGAGCTGCGTCTTGACTGGCAGCGCCACCCCCCACTTCTGCTCGGCGGGGGTGTTGGGATTGGTGAAGCGATTGACGATGGTCGGTAGGTCGGGCTGGACGTTGGCCAGGAACGACATCCCCAGGCCGGTGACGAGATTGAACATCTCGCGCGCCTCGTCGGGCGTCGTGCCCGTCGTGATCTCCGGCGCGCTCGGCACGCCGAACAGGCCAACGCTCACGTCCGCGCTCTCGACGACGCTCATGCCCGTCACGCGCAGCGCCGGCTCATAGTACGACACGACGACCGAAGGCGTCGTCTCAATCTGCCACTGGCTGCACTGGTTGCGGCTGTAGGCCACGTGATAAAGCTCCACGTCGCCGATATCGACGGCCCGGAGTCCTCCG
>CAZLBQ010000236.1:0-9307 GCA_964557745.1 uncultured Anaerolineales bacterium | reverse complement strand
CTATCGTACCATCCAGGCGGCACTGCCCCAGAGCCAGACCAATACTTTCCCCGCTAGCCGCCGCCTCGCCAGTGGTTTGGTAGAACCCCAAGAACAGACCTGGCTCGCTCTTCCGGGCGCCATTGATCAGGAAGGTCAAGCCGAGAAGCGTTTTTCCGCTACCGGGCACGCCAAGGAGGGCAGTGCTCGAGCCGGGGAGTAGCCCACCCCCCAACATCTCATCGAGGGCTGTGACACCAAAATCAAGGCGTTGTCGAGATGCTGGAGCAACGTGGCGCACCGGCAATACAGCCTCGGTGCGTGGGTAGACGACGACGCCAAGCTCGGTGATCTCGAACAGGTGACTGCCACGCAGGTAAGTGCTACCGCGGAACTTGGTGACCTCCAGCTGGCGAACGGTGCGGAGGCCTATCCTTTGGTCGCTGAGCGCGACAATGCCGTCGACCATCGTGTGCTCGGTCTCGAAATGGGAGGTATCGCCGACCTTGGTCAGGAACGTGGTACACTGGTAGGCTTCGCTCCAGGTTTGGAGTTGCTTGATAAACCGCTTCAAGCCGCCTTCATCCCCCAAGACACCGAGTGCACTTAAGCTGTCAAGGACTAACACCTTGGGTCGCTGGTCCCGAAGCGTGGTCCGCACCAGCTTCAGAAGGCCGTCCAGTCCGTCTTGCGCAAGGTCGGCAGAACTGCTGTAGTAGAACAGCGTGTCACCGATGGGGGCATCGGTATAAAACGCGAACGGGCGAAGATGAGACAGCAGGTGGACGTCACTCTCGACGAGCAAGGTGAGGTAGACGGCACGCCCGCCGTTCGCGACATGATTGAAGCACAATTGATTGGCAAGAGTCGTCTTGCCGGCGCCTGGTGGGCCCAGGATCAGGTAGACATTGCCCCGCAGAAAGCCACCCTGCAACACCGTGTCGAGACCGGCAATCCCACTCGGGAGCCGATCGGAGGCAGGGTAGGCATCCTTCTCCGTCTCCATGCGCCGCTCCTTTAGCGTGCCCACTAGTCCCGCGTCAATGAGGCCCCGCTAAGCAATTCATGTTCCAGGTAGGAGCACGAGCCAACAGTCTACCTGGGACCGGGCGTAACCGGTCGTCTGAGGGTGGGCTGACCGATGGACAGTCAGTTGTCTGCTGCAATAGCCTACTTGTGCAACAGCGCTTTCATCACCTCAATGGGAAGGCCGAGTCGGACCCGCGCAACCCTACCTTTCGCGAGTGTCAGCGGACTTGCGCCTGGCTACTCTGCTCGACCATCTTCACGATCGCGCCGACGGCGGCCTCTGGTTGGTCAGTTTCGATGTTGTGCCCACTGTGGTCTGCCATCACTTGCTGGCTTTGCGTGGACAATTGGAGCAGTTCGACCTGCATGGCCTGCCAGTCCTTCAGGGTATTTAGACGAGCCGACAGAACGATTAGCGGCAAATCGCCAAAGGTCTTAACAGCGCCCGCCTGAATGAAACTCTCCGGCAGCCCCGTGCCTTCGTCAAGATACGCCTGGGCGGAGCGCGGGGTCACGGAGAACGCCGTGTAGGCTGGCTGGACCTCTGGCGCCACCCCTGACTTGAACCCGAGCGGCCCGGCGAACAACCGCATCAATCCGATCCGCGCCGGGAGCGCGAGGATGGCCGAACCACTGGAGCTTGTGGCCGTCGGTGACGCTGGGGCCGTGGCCGACGGCTTGGCTTGTCGCGGGCTCATCGAGTCGATCAGCACCACCCCACGAACTTCCGTCGGATAATCGTGAACAAAAACACGCACTGGCAACCCGCCTAGCGAGTGTCCGGCCAGCACATACGGCCCCGGAATACCAGCGTGCTGAAGCAAGGTATGCAGTTCTTGGGCGAATTGCTCAGCGGTCCGTGGCAGTGGACCAGCCTCGCTATACCCCATACCGGCTCGATCATAAGTGCAGACCTGCGTAGTCCTGGCGACTTCCTCCTGAACCCCACTCCACTTGAGAGACCAGTCGCCCCACCCCGCATCAATGACGACAGTCGGACTGTCGGCGCCCCTGCAGTTAAGGTGCAAGCGATAGCCCCCGACATCGACCATTTGACCGGGTGCGGGGTAAGCCCGTATGTCCGCAGCTTCTGACACAGACTCGTAAATGGCGCCTGCGACAATCAAGCCCACGACCACAGCGGCAAGCCCGCCTAGCCAGCGGAGCCAGCCGCGGCCTCGACGCTTCGGAATAGCCAGCGCTTCTCTTTGCGTTTGGTTGTTCATGGACACTCCTTGTGGGGTACAAGTTCGCGGACGAGGCGTGATTAGAAGGCAAGAGGAGCAGGTTAGGGAGGACAATGCCGAAGGTTGTCAGCGCCACGAGGGAGAGCACTCACGGCACCATATGCAACATGCGCCAGAACGGAATCGAGACCAGGATGCCCAGGAGGATGAAGGGGGTCTGGAAGAGGAGGAACTCACGAACCTGGGCGTCGGTGAAGGCCCGCCGCTCGGTGGCCGTGTGGTAGCCGACGTGGACGGCGAGCAACGACGGGGCCGGGCCGGGCGTATAGGTGGCGATGAGGATAACAAGGCCGAAAACAAAGGGATTATAGCCCAGGGCCGTCGCGACGGGGATGCTCGCCATCACCAGGATGGCGGTGGGGAGCCAGGGCAGGAACCCGGCGACCAAGTACGTCCCGAGATAGACCAGGATCAGGAGCACGTAGGGCGAGAAGCCCAGCCCGATCAACCACGGGGCCACAAGTTGCCCCAGCGTCGCGTCGGCCTTTGTCGCACGCACGATCTCGGCCAGCGACAAGAACGCGGCGAAGTAGAGCAGGAACGGGTAGTTGACGTGCCTGAACATGGCGCGGTTGGCGCCCAGGATCAACAGGCTGGTGATGATGAGCACGGCGAGCCACGCGGGGTCAATATGGTGCCAGGGCTTGAGGACAAAGGTCAGGAGCAGGAGCGTCAGCCCGACCAGCCCCAACCCTTCCTGAGATGAGATGCCACCGAGGGTCCGTAGTTGAGCCTCCAGCGTATGTCGATCGACTGTAGTGGGGCTTTGCGGGCGGAACCGCCAGAGGACGACGAGCAGGGAACCGGCCAGGTTGACGATAGCCAGCGGCAGGGCGCTCAACAGCCAGTTCCCCCATGTGATGTTAGCCTGGACAGCGGCCGGGAGTAGGCCGAGCACGACGAAGCAGGCGGACGTCCCATTCAGGAACATGAAGGACATCTGAGAGTAGCTCATCTCGGCGATGAGAGCGAGACCGCCCGACGGCCGACTCAAGTCAGGCAGGCGCAGGGCATCCTTGATCGCCAGCACCAACGGCCCCACCATGCTCAAGCGACCCGTTGAACTGGCGATGAGCGGTGTGGTGAGGACACCAGACAGGCCTAGGGCCAGCGCTTGTCCCACGTACGTCGGCGGGAACACCTTCATCCCTAGCAGAGCCGCTCGAAAGCTGAGACCGGAGCCAGTTACCAAGCCTGTGAACGCGAACAGCACGAGCACCAGGAAGAACGCGCTGCTGCTGAAGCCGGAGAAGACAATCGCTGCCGGCGCCGCGCCCCACAAAAAGGCGATGGTGCAGGCCGCCAGGGCGGTGACAAAGTCAGGCGCGACGTCCAGCGCCCAGAAGACCATAGCCCCGGCCAGGATGGCGCTTACCTTGTTCGCCTCGACGCTCATGCCCACCTCAGGAATCACCAGCCAGGTCACGTAGCCAACCAGGATGCCCAACACAGCGTTGAGGGGACGCAGCCGAACAATCCAGGGCTGGTTCTGCTGCCCCAGGCGGCGGCCCAGCCGCGTGACGATAGTGCGTTTGGCGCGAGGGGGCGCGCTGTGGGGCGCGGCGACAACGACACGCTCCTCCTGGAGCATGCATCGCTCTGCCCAATCGGTGATGATCGGAGCGGGCCACCGGTCATGGATAGCTTCACTATGCGTCGTGAGGAGGCGTCCTGCCGCTGAAGCATCGCCCGCCTCAAGGAGCGCTTCGACCGCATTGCCATCATCGTCACAGGTGGCGCACTCGCGCGCCACGCGACGCGCCCACTCGCGGTACCCGTCGGCGCCATAGCGATCGTGGGCGTAGGCAATAGCGGCCGCCCGCAGGGCGGGCTTTAAGCGGGGGGTGACGGTGTCATAGAGCAGGCCCTGTACCGCCTCCACCTCGGCCAGCGCTGCGTCGACATCCCCCGAGGCAAGCCGCTCGACTAACTCAGGCGGTAAGCTGTACAGCGGGGCAAGCTGCGCCAGAATTGACTGCGTACCCTCAGAGAGGTGATACCAGGCGATCAAGCTGAGCGTGGCGACGGATTCTTTGGCTGTGGCAAGATGATGGCTGACGTTGGCCAGGCGCCGCCCGATGAGATGGTTGAAGTGGACAGCGAAGCTGGGGTACTTAAGCATAAGAGCGTCGAGGCGAGCGCGCGATAGACGCCATACCTGCGTCGGCTCCAGGGCACGGACCGATGCCGTCCGCGGCGCGCCACCGAGAAGGGCAATCTCCCCGACGATCTTGCCAGGCTCCAGCGTTTCGAGGGCCGTGACACCATCGGGGCCTTCAAGCTCGGCCTGCATCCTGCCCTGACGGATGATGAACATCGCGTCGCCGGGGTCTCCCTGTCGAATCAGGACCTCGTTGGGAGCGAGCGACAATTCTTCGAGCTCGGGGACTAGCTTGGCGATGTCGACCTTCGACAGCCCCTCAAACAGCGGGATCTTGGTGTAATCGAGCATGGATGTCTCTCGATTGCCTGACACCTGCAGCTTCGGTTAGGAGCCATCTCGCGCAACTCACGTTACATATAGTATCACTTCTACCGAGAGGCGTCTAGTCGAGCCACCGCATCTTTGAAGCGTGGGGTGCGCATGTTCCTGAGTGCCTCGGTCAGATGCACCTTCGCGTACTGGAGCCTCTCCTCCGGCGTCACCAGGGCTACCTCGCCGGAGATCAGGCGCTGGTGAAACGCTCTGACGTCGGGCGCCGGCATGTCAGAGACGATGGGCAGGCCGGATGCGGCGGCCATGAGCGTGAGGAAGGCGGTATAGAACACGTGCATGGCCTGACGCATCAGGTAGAAACGGGCGCGCCTATCCTCGCCGGCCGGCTCGCCGAAGTAGGCGCGCAGATAGGCTTCTTCCTGGCCTTCGTCTGTGACAAAGAAATTCGCCGCTATCGCCAGATCGACATATGGGTCATTGAGAAACGCCGCTTCCCAGTCGACCAGCCAGAGGCGCTCCCCGTCGAAGACGATATTCTGCGGCTTCAGGTCGTTGTGGCTGGCGACCAGGTCGGCGTCGTGGCGCGGGTAGACCCGGACGACAGCGGCGTAACCACGGAACAGCTCGTCCGCGACGCTCGGCGGCAGGAGGCTGGCCGCTTGAACCCGCCGCACCAGGCCGTCCATCGTATCGAGGTAATGGCCCATCTTGGGGGGAGGGAAATCAGGCAGCGAATGCAGCTTACGGATAACCGGCGCGATGCGCAGCGCGGTGTCATCGGGAAATGGCCTGGCGGCCACGAAGTCGGTGATCAGGACCCGGTCTTCGACGCTCGCGTACCACATGCGGGGCGCGATACCGGCCTCGGAGGCGAGGCGCATGCACGTGAACTCATGGGTGGGATCGGCCATTGCTGCGTCGCGCATCAAGACGCGCAGGAGGTAGGGCCGGCCGCGCACGACAATCCGAAAGACGAGCGAGGGGCTGAGGCCGCCCGTCAAGGGGTGAATGGCCTCGACGTCCGTCACGCCGAACGCTTCGGTGAGCGCGCGCGTGACGGCGGGTTGTTTTGCCTCAGGAATCATGATGTCACTGTTCATCGGGGTGAACCTGACAGAGATAGGCGCGGTGGGGGACCGAGCCGCTGATGGGGTCGATGTCGTCGTTGCCAATGATCAGGTTGAAGTTGGCTCCCTCGGAACTGAAGGCGTCGTAGCCGGGCGCGCCGATGTCGGGACACGCCTGCCACCAGCCGTGCTGGCCGCAGACGACGTTGGGCTGGAGGGTGTCATTCAGCCGCGCCCGCGCTCGCACGCTCCCGTGGGGCGTCTCAAGGCGGACCCAGTCGCCGGGGCGGATGCCGCGCTCCGCCGCGGCGAGCGGGTGAAGCTCGACCTCGGGATCGAGGGCCAGGCGGCGCAGGCTGGGCAGCGCGCGATGCTGGGTCTCACAGAACAGGGTGTGCTTGGCGCAGGTGAGGACCAGGGGAAAGCGCGCGGCCAGGTCGGGCCGCGATACGGGTCCCATGCGCGGCTCTTCGTACTCAGGCAGGGGTGAATAGCCGCCCGCCAAGAGGGTCTCGGAATACAGCTCGATCTTCCCCGTCGGGGTGGCGAAGCCCCGAACGACGCCGTCGGTCGGCGCGGCGAACTTGCGATAGCGCGTCTGGACCGGCGCGGGGATTCCGCCGGGGTTCGCTCGCAAGGAGTCGAGCGCGATGCCAGAGGGTTGGAGTTGGTGGCGATAGGCGGCATCGATGTCGCCGTCCCAGAAGTGGGCACCGAGACCGAGGCGGCAGGCCAGGTCAAAGATGATCTCGACATCGCCCCGCGCCTCACCTCGCGGCTCGACCACGCGCCGCCGCAGTTGGACCAGCGCCTGCGCCTCGGGGCTGATCTCAAAGCCGATCTTGAGCGCCTCACGCTCGAAGGCGCTGGCGACGGGCAGCACAATGTCAGCCATCTCCGCCGTGGGGTTCATGAACAGGTCGGTATGGACATAGAAGTCGAGGGCCGCCAGCGCCTCGCGCCCGCGTCGGCTGTCGGCGTGGGCCAGGAGCAGGTTGGCGCCGAACCCGACCAGCCCACGCACCGGGTAGGGCTTGTCCTCCAGGATGGCTCGGTACATATCATCGGTCGTGACGAACTGCCAGCGCGCCGGCCCCAGCGGCCGCTCGGCCAGGCCCAGCGTGCGGGCGCGCTGCTCGGCGGGGAGAAGCTCGACGCCGAGGACATTCGCCGTGGGCGCGGCGGCGAACAGCACGTTGCCGCCCGGCGCGTCCAGGCTGCCGGTTAGCGTATAGAGCTGGGCGATGGCGCGCGCGATCTGGGTGGCGTTGGTCTGCATCTCGACGCCGCTCCAGGCGTAGTAGGCGACGGGCCGCGCCTCCCAGAGCATCTGGGCGGCGCTCTCAACTTGCGTCGCATCCACGCCACAGAGGGCCGCTACTCGGGCCGGGGGGTACTGACGACAATTTTCAGCCGCGAGGTCAAACGCCGGCCGGCAGGTGACAGGGCCGTCGACCGTCTGGACGGGGAACGCGCCGAAGAGGGCCAGGTCAGCATTCCCCCCCTCATCGCGGCCCGACGCCGGGTCGTACATGACGGGAGAGGCCTGGGCCGCGTGCCAGGCGACGTAGCGTTGCGGACTGCCACCCGCCCAGAGGTCGCTTTCCCGCAGCAAGCGCCCGGTGTCGGTACGGACGAGCAGGGGGCCGTTCGTCCAGTCACGGATGAAGTTGTCGTCATACCAGCCGCGTTGAATCATCACGCCAGCAATGCCGAGCGCGAGGGCTGCGTCGGTCCCCGGCCGCACGCGTAGCCAGAGGTCGGCCTTGTTGGCCGGGCCGGTGCGGCGCGGGTCGACGACAATCAGGCGCGCGCCGCGCTTGAGGGCACTCGTCGTCGCGACACCGTGGGCGATGCGAGCCAGGTTCGGGTTGTAGCCCCAGAACAGGATGCAGCCCGCGCGGTCGAGGTCGGGCATGTAGTTGCCGGGCACACCGGCGCCGAAGGTGTAGGCGGTGGCGAAATAGCGCCCCCAGCCGCACAACTCCATGGCGACACAGAAGTTGGGCGAGCCGAAGGCGTTGCGCAGCCGCTCGATCCAGACCTGGGAATCGGAGGAGGCTGAGGTCGACGGCGAGACGACGCTGAACACGACGCTCTCGGGACCGTGCGTCGCGGCCAGGCGCCGCAGGCGGTGGGCCGTCTCGTCCAGGGCTTCGTCCCAGCTGATCCGCTGCCAGCCGGGGTCTGGGTCGCCTTTAGGGCGGGTGCGCCGCAAGGGATACAGCAACCGCTCGGCGTGGTAGACCAGCTCGGGGGCGGCGCGGCCCTTAGCGCACAGCGCCTTGCCCGTCGGGTGAGACGGGTCAGGCTCCAGGGCGACGAAACGGCCATTCTCAACCACGGCGACCGCGCCGCAGCGCGAGACGCAGAGCGCGCAGTAACACGGAATACGCTCGCTGGACTGCGGGGCTGCTAACATCGGCTGACTCCTTCTTCACTGAGTAATGCACAAGACACGAGACATGAGGCGGCGAATCATACACCTAGTGGCAGCTATGTCAAGAAGGTCTCAAGAGGTTATTTCCCCGGCGGGGCAGCGATTGACCGGAGCCTGGGCGGGGGGTACAATAGGAGCGCCAAGCACGAGACAAAGAGGTGACGAGTATGGCAGACAATACTTTGCCCCAAGTCGAAGGTTACATCGAGCTGCTGCGCGAGTTGCGGGCGGGCTTTCTGACAGCGGCCATGAGCTTCCCCCGGGAAGCCCTGAACTGGCGGCCGCCCATGCCCGAGACGAATTCCCTCTACGCCCTCGCCACCCACGTCCTGGGCGCGGAGGCGTGGTGGATCCACCAGATGGTCGGCGGGGAGGACATCGGCCGCCACCGCGACGCCGAATTCGTCGCGGCGGGCGACGACCTGGGCTGGCTACCGGAGCGGCTGCGCCAGGTGGCCGAGCGCAGCGAAGCCGTGCTGCGCGGTCTGACCGAGGCCGACCTGCGCAGCACCCGCCAATGGCACGACGAGACGGTCACCGTTCAGTGGTGCATCCTGCACGTCATCGACCACACCTCCCGTCACCTGGGCCACCTGGAGCTGATGCAGCAACTGTGGAATAGCGGTTCTGGCGCTTAGGCACACTGGTCCATTGGCCATAGCATGAGCAGCCCCCCATCCCTAACCCTGCCACGATAGGCTGCGTCTCCTATTGAGCCTGGGCCGCTCGACTCGTGTTCCAGATGTCGCGATGCAGGCGCCACTGGCCGCCGCTCTCCTTCCACACCACGACATATTTGCCGTTATCTACCGGCTGGCCGCCGGCCACACGGAGCGTGTAACGCCCCACTTCGATCACAGTGTCATTCTGCTGGTCCACTTCCACCGTCTCAAGCTCGGCACGCGTGATCCCCATGTCCATCACCGCTTGCCAGAAGGCCTGGATCGCCTGGAGACCCATGGCGGCGTCGCCACCAGGCGGCAGGATCTGTCCGTTAGGGGTGTAAAGAGCGGCGACGCCTGCCGCATCGCCACGGTCGAAGGCGCGCATAAATGCCTCGTTGGCGGCCGTGATCGCGTCTCGTACACTTTGCAGTTGTGCCGTCATC
>CAZLBQ010000235.1:0-9342 GCA_964557745.1 uncultured Anaerolineales bacterium | reverse complement strand
CCGCTGCCCCGGTCGCCGCCGCCAATGCGCCGAGCGGTGGAGCCGCCGGCCGCGGGGCGCTGGTCGTCGCGCCCCCGGCGCCAGCGCCGGCTGCTGAGCCTACCGCCGTCGCCGTCGCGCCGCCCGCGCCATCTGCCTCACCGACGGTGGTCGCGGCAGCCAAAGCGGCTAAACCGACCCCAACGAAGCCGCCGACGACTGCGAAGCAGAACTCTCCCCCGGCTGTGCCGAAACCGACTGACGGAGCGCCCCTGGCCGACGCCCAACCTGCCTCGGTCGAGACGGCCGAAGAGCTGGCCCCGGCCAGCGCGCTGCCTGTTGCGCCGCGCACCCAGGACGTCGCCGTGGGTGTCCTCCAGGCGCCGGCCACGCGTGCGACGGACGGCGAGAGTAGTCTGGGCAACTTGTTCGCCGATTTGCTGCGCGGCCAATACCAGGCGCAGGTGGCGTTGGTCGCCAACAAGGACTTGCGGGGCGAGCTCGGGGCCGGTCCCATCCAACGAGGTCAACTGGCGGCCGCCCTGGCCCCTGGCCGCAAGCCCATGACCCTGGACCTGCGCGGCGACCAGCTGCGCCGCCTCGTGGAGTTAAGCCTCAGCCGCCTCGATGGCTGGGACGGCTTCCTGCATGTCTCTGGCCTGCGCGTGGGCTACAATCCCGATGCGCCGGTCGGCCAGCGCCTGACGCGCTTCACCCTGGCGAGTGGGGAGGCAGTCGCGGACCAAGCGTGGTATCGCGTGGCGCTGACGGATGGCGTCTACCTGACGCCCAGCTATACGAGTATTCTGGAAACGGGGAAGGGGTTATTCGCGTATCAGCCGTTGGAGGAGATGGCCGCCCAGTGGCTGGCGCGGAGCGGAGCGGTCCGCCCCAGCCTGGACGGGCGGCTGGCCGTCGTGCGGTAGGCAGGGAGAACAAGGGCGCGATGTAGGTTGATGCAAAGAACAACGGTGGAGCAAGTCACTAGGGTGATCCATTCCTACACCCACTTCACGCCCTCGCGCACGCGGTTGGACCACCACTCGAGATCGGCGCGCCAGTGTGGGCGTTCCTCGGCCGGGACGCGCCAGTGCGACGCCTTGAGAACCATCGACCAGCCGTCCTGGACGAAGCCCCCCAGCAGCCCCAGCGCCAGTTGCGGCTCCCACCAGTCGTCGCTAAAGCGGTCGCCGAGCCGCCGCGCCAGGTGAGCGCGGTAGCCGGCCAGCGTCGCCTCCTTCGACGTGGGCAGCAGCGTTGTGTTCGTCCCCAGGAAGCGGCCCAACTCGACGGCGGGCGGCGCGACGGCGGCCAGCGCCCAGTCGAGCATGACGACGCGCCGTCCGTCGCGCCACAGGCCCAGGTTCGCGTGGCGAGCGTCACCGTGGATGAGGGTCTGCGGCCAGCGCGCCAGCGCCGCGCACAGCGGGGCCGGGTCGGCGACCAGCGACAGCACGACATCGGCCACGTCAGGCGCGACGACACGCGGGAACAGGTCCCACCCCTCCAGGATACGCTGGGGAACCTCTTCCGCGCCTCCCGCCTCGCGGTGGCCCGTCGCGGGCGAGAACATGCCGTAGACGTGGCGGGTCGTACACAGGCCGAGGGGGGGGTCGGCCAGGTTGGGCTGGGCGAAGAAGGTCGCGTGGAGCGCGGCCAGGGCATCCAGCACGCGGTCCGCCTGCGCCTCGCTCAGGCGGGCGTAGGGCATCAGGTCCGGCTCGACGTCGCGCATCAGGATGGCCCAGCCGTCGCCGTCGCGGGCGCAGGCGACCGTCGCGTGCTCGATCTCCGGCGGCATGCGGTCGAACACGCCACTCGTCCATAGCGTCACCGAGCGGCAGCGCTCGTCGTCGGTGGCGCGCATCAGCCAGTCCCAGGCTGCCGACACGCGCTTGAGGATAAAGCGCGGACCTTGCCCGGCGTTAGTCTCGACGACGAGCAGGTGGCTGCCCGACTTGGCGTACTCGGCGTGCAGCGGATGCGTCCGGACGTCGGCGATCCGCTGCCCCGTCACCTCGCTCAAGGTCGTCGCGTCGAGGAGGGCGTCCGTGCTGGGAAAGAGAATGTGGGTCATAGCTAGCCCCATACGGGACAGAATAAACAGAATGAACAAAATGCTATTTACATTCTGTTCATTCTGTTTGTAGATTAGGAGAACTGGGGAAGATAGTCAGCGAATTCGGCCAGGAAGTCAGCCAGGATGGCGCGGGCGCGGTCGATGTCGTTGATCAGCGGGTCGAGCAGCAGCGCCTGCAAGGCCAGGTCCCTGTCGCCGTGATAGCAGGCGTCGACGACCAGCGAGCTATAGGCCAGTTCGCGGCGGCACAGCTCGGCGATGGGTTCGGGCAGCGGCGGCATAGCCAGGCCGCGAATGCCTAGCCCCGCCACCATCCCCGGCACCTCGACAATGGCGTCGGCGGGCAGGTTGGGAATCAGGCCGTTGTTGGGCAGGTTCAACTGATGCATGTACGTGTTGAGGTTGAAGGTGATGCCTTCGACAATCTCCGGAATGCCCTCGCTGCGCGTCGCCTTGAGTTCAGCGACCGGCCGCCGACCCTCGGCCATGTCGCGGGCCATCGCGCGGCGGTCGGCGCGGCGGCGGCGGTTGCCGTCCCAGTTCTGGGGCGTCAGCCCGTAGCGTTCCCAGGGCTTGGTCACCGGGTCGTGGACCCAGGGCAGAAACTCGCACAGGTGGCTGTCGCCGGGCGTCGGCATCAGGCCGAAGATGTCGAATAGCTCGCGGGTCAGCGGCTCGAAGTCCTGGCGGTACTCGCGCAGCCAGCGCTGGCGCAGCAGGGGGTAGAGGTCCTCGCCCGTGGCGCGGTCGCGGATGTCGTAGACCCACGAGAAGTGGTTGATGCCCGCAGCCTTGATGTCGAGGTACTGATAGCCCGCCGTCATGACCGGGTCCAGGTACTGCTTGTTGCTGTAGTTGGTGTGGACGTTAAAGCCGTCGGGGATGAAGACGCCGTAGCGGTCGGCCAGAATCGCCATCGCCATGGCGTAGCCCCACAGCAACTGGTGGCACAGCCCGACGACCTTGCTCGTGGTGTACCGATGGATGCCTAGCGTCAGGCGAATCAGGGGGTTGGTGAAGTTGAGGTACCATGCGTTGGGGCACAGCTCCTCCATGTCGCGGGCGATGGCGATCATGAGAGGCAGGTTGCGCGCCGTGTGGGCGAAGGCCCCCGGCCCGCTGTTCTCGGCGTAGGGCTGGCGGAGGCCGTGGCGCAGCGGGATGCGCCAGTCCTTCTCCCACACCTCCTCGCGTGGCCCGACCTGGACCGAGGCGATGACGAAGTCGGCGCCCGGCAGCGCCTGGCGGCGGTCGGTCGTGGCGGTCAGGTGGATGCCAGCATCCCACTCGCGGTTCATGCGCTCGCCCAGCCTGAGCATGACCTCCAGCGGCGGCTCGTCAATGTCGACCAGCGCCAACTCCGCGCCGCGCAGCCGCTCGGAGCGCAGGACGGTCGCCAGCGCCTTGTGGCCGAACACGGCGCTCGCCGCGCCGAGGACAACGATCTTGGGAGGCTTTACGCCTGTCTCGCTCACCATGCTCTCCCTGTTCAATTAGCTGTTGCCGCAGAAGCTGAGTGCCGTCAGCGCGTAGACCTGAGCGACGCGGACGAGTTCGGCGACGGGGCAGGCCTCGTGGACGGTGTGCGCGCCGGTCGCGGCGGGGCCGTGGCTCAGGGCCGGAATGCCGCCCAATCCGGCGAAGGTGTTGCCGTCGTCGACAAAGGGCTTGCCCCCGTAGCCGAGCGCCCGCCCCGTGACCGCCGTGTGCGCGGCCTGGAAGGCGCGCACGATGGGCGCGTCGGGGTCGATGCGGAAGGCCTCGCCCGGCAGGTTGAACTCGACCCCAATCTGCGTCCCCGTCTCCTCGGCGATCGCGGCTAACACTGCCTCAATCTCGGCCAGCGCCGCCGGCCCCGCGCCCGGCGTCACCCAGCGCCGCGTGCCGGCGACCCTGCAACTCGTCGGCGACTGGTTGTAGATTTCGCCGCCCTGGATGTGCCCGACGAACACCGAGTCGGCCCCGGCATACGGCGCGGTCGTCTCGCGCACGCGCTGGTGGAGCGCCTTGAGGCGCAGCACGGCCTCGGCTCCCGCGCCGACGACGTCGGGCTGCTCCAGCCCGCCCAGCACCTCGTGGACCGGCGCGCCGGCGCGGCGAATCTGGACCTCGAAGATCGCCATGCCGCGCCCGGCCAGGGGCAGCGGGTCGGCCAGGTACTCGGGCAGCAAGACGGCGTCGCCCAGGTAGCCGCCGTGGATGAGGGCGTGCAGCTGGCGGCGGTCGCCCCACGGCCCCTCGTGGTGGTCGTGGGCGGTGAGGAGGATACCCCCGCCGGGCAGGGCGTCGGTATCGCGCAGGACGCGCAACGCCTCGACACACGCCGCGATGCCGCCCTTCATGTCCGACGCGCCGGAGCCGTACAGGATGCCGTCGGCGACGCGCGGCGGGACGAAAGGCAGGTGGACGGTGTCCAGGTGGCCGTCGAACTGGAGGGTGCGGCCGGGCCGCCCCGGGGCGAAGCGGACGGCGACGGCGGGCGCGCTCGGCCAGTCGGCGACGGGCCGCTCGACCTGGAAGCCGTCGGCGGCCAGAATCTCGGCCAGGCGGTCGGCCACCGGGCCGCCGCTGAGGGTCGGGCTGGGGACCTCGACCAGGGCGATGGCGGTGTCGAGTAGCCGCTGCGGATTGACGCTGTCGATGATGGTCTGGGTGAGAGAGGGTGTCATGGTGAGCGACCGGGATGCTAGAGCGGCGGATGGCTGGGGCGTATTATATCACGGCGGCGGGGAAGGTCAATCCGTGGTGGCAGTCATGGTATAATTCGCGCGTACCTTGAACGGAAGGCGCACCGTCATGCTCTCGTTCCTCTTCCTCATCGGCATCGTTCTCGTCGCCGCCTTCGCGCAGACCCTATCGGGCTTTGGTTTCGCGCTGGTGATGATGCCGCTGTTGACACTCCTGGTTGGCGTCCAGACGGCGGCCCCGCTCGTCGCCTTAACCGCCTTCACCCTCTACACCGTCAACTTCATCCACTACCACCGCGTGCTGCTGCGCGGCGAACTCGTCCGCGTCGGCCTCGCAGGCGCGCTCGGCGTACCCATTGGCATCTGGGTCATCGTCCACGTCTCGGACCACCTCGTCAAGCTCGGCATGGGCATCTTTCTCATCGCCTACGCCGTCTTCGACCTAGCACGGCCGACGGTGATGCAGGTGATCCCACCGACGTGGGGTTATCTGGCGGGGTTCGTGGCGGGCATCCTGGGCGGGGCCTACAACACGCCTGGGCCGCCGCTGGTCGTCTATGGCTCACTACGCCACTGGCCGAGGGCTGAGTTCCGCGGCATGCTCCAGACCTCGGCCTTCCTCACCGGCGGCCTGACCGTCGTCTCTCACCTCGCCGCCCAGCACGTCACGCCGTCAATCTGGCTCGTGTACCTGGCCCTGATACCCGCCCTGTTCCTGGGGCGCTACGCGGGTCTGCGCGTCGACCGCCACATCAACCACCAGCGCTTCCGGCTGCTGGTGGCGGCCATGATCGTCGTCCTGGGGATCTCGCTCGTCGCGGATGGCCTACGGGCATAGGAAGGGACAGAATAGGGCGCTCCTATTCTGTCCCTTCTGAACTCTCTATCTAGCTCTTTTCCGCGCCAACCAGGGTTAACTCATGCGCGCGGTGGCAGGCCGCGAAGTGGCCCGGCTCGACCTCGGCCAGGGGAGGCGGCTCGACCTTGCAGCGGTCGATGGCGTAGCGGCAGCGCGGGTGGAAGTAGCAGCCCGACGGCGGGTTCGAGGGATCGGCAACGTCGCCTTCAAGCAGAATACGCTGGGCGCGATGGCGCGGGTCGGGGATGGGCACCGCCGACAGCA
This sequence comes from uncultured Anaerolineales bacterium, assembly GCA_964557745.1. Classification (GTDB taxonomy): domain Bacteria; phylum Chloroflexota; class Anaerolineae; order Epilineales; family JAHCIE01; genus JAHCIE01. Next base: position 3,473 of record CAZLBQ010000235.1, on the reverse strand, counting down.
GCGCCTCCGTGTACGGATGCTTGGGGACGGCGAAGACGCGCTTCGTCGGGGCCAGCTCGACCAGCTTGCCGACGTACATGACGGCGACGCGGTCGCTGATGTGGCGCACCACACTCAGGTCGTGGGCGACGAACAGGTAGGTCAGCCCCAACTGCGCCTGCAAGTCCATCAGCAGGTTGAGAATCTGGGCCTGGACCGACACATCCAGCGCCGAGACGGCCTCGTCGGCGACGACGAGGCGCGGGTTGGGGGCCAGGGCACGGGCAATGCCGATGCGCTGGCGCTGCCCACCGCTAAAGGCGTGGGGGTAGCGCTGCATGTACTCGGGCCGCAAACCCACCAGCCGCAGCAGTTGGGCCACGCGCTCGTTGCGCTCGTGGCGGTCGGTCATACCGTTGACCAGCAGCGGCTCGCCGATGATGTCGGCCAGGGTCATGCGCGGGTTAAGGGAGGCGTAGGGGTCCTGGAAAATCATCTGCATGTGGCGGCGCAGCGGGCGCATCTGAGTGCGGGGCAGGCTCGCCACGTTGACCGTCTTGCCGTCGCCGAGCCGAAACAGAATCTCGCCCGCCGTCGGGTCGTAGGCGCGCAGGATGCAGCGCGCCGTCGTCGTCTTGCCACAGCCGCTCTCGCCAACGAGGGCGAGCGTCTCACCCTTCTGGATGCTGAAGTTGACATCATCCACCGCCCGCACGTGGCCGACGACGCGCTGGCGAAAGCCCTGGCGAATCGGGAAGTGCATCTTGAGGTCGCGCACCTCGAGCAGCGGGGCCGAGGCGGGCGCGGATGTAGAACGCGGAGCGTTGGTCTGAAGGGTCATCCTGTCCTCAATCCGCAGGGTCTGACAGCGTCGCCTGGTTGTGGTGGAGGAAGCAGCTCACGCCCTCGCGGCTGTTCAAGGCCACGAGGTCCGGCTCCCGCCTGTCGCACACGCCAGCGATGCGCTCGGTGCAGCGGGGGTGGAACGGACAGCCGACGGGGCGGTTATACGGGTGCGGGATGGAGCCGGCGATGGTTGGCAAGTGGGTACGCGTCTCGGTCGCCAGGCTAGGGATGGAGCGCAGCAGGGCGCGGGTGTAGGGGTGACGTGGGGCGTGAAAAATCTGGTCCACCGGACCGCGCTCGACGACCTTGCCCAGGTACATCACGGCCACGTCGTCAGCCATCTCGGCGACAACGCCCATGTCGTGAGTGATGAGGATAATCGCCATGCCGAACTGCTGCTGGAGGCGCTTCATGAGTTCCAGGATTTGCGCCTGGGTCGTCACGTCCAGGGCCGTCGTCGGCTCGTCGGCGATGAGGATGCGCGGGTTGCAGGCGAGGGCCATGGAAATCATGACGCGCTGGCGGAGGCCACCGCTGAGTTGGAACGAGTACATGTCGATGCGCTGCTCCGGGCGCGGCACGCCCGTCTTGCGCAGCAGGTCGATGGCCTGGTCGCGCGCCTGCTGCTTACTCAACGAGCGGTCGTGCAGGCGGATGGCCTCGATGATCTGGTTGCCGACGGTGTAGTGGGCGCTGAAGGAGGTCATCGGCTCCTGGAAGATGAGGGCGATGTCCTTGCCGCGGATGGCGCGCATCTCGGACCCTTCGGCCTTGAGGGCCGTCAGGTCGATAACCTGGCCGTCGCCCTGGGGGCGGTAGCGAATCGTGCCCTCAACGATGCGGCCGGGCTTGTCCACGATGCGCAGGATGGAGCGGGCGGTGATGCTCTTGCCGCAGCCACTCTCGCCCACCAGGCCGAGCGTGCGGCCTGGGTAGACGTCGAAGCTCGCCCCGTCCACCGCCTTGACCGTCCCCTCGTCCTGGAAAAAGTACGTCTTCAGATTGTCCACCGTCAGAATCGGCTCCATGGCCCCCAGTCCTTAGACAGAATTAACAGAATTTGCAGAATTGTCAGAAGCCCGAAGGCGGCTCTTGCGGTACTTGCGGTACTTCTTCCTGATCTCCAGACTCGCGCCGCCGAAATTCAGCAAGAGGCCCTCGTCAATCCCTGTCGCCGTGAGGTAATTCACAAGCTGAACCTCGTGCGCCGTCATCAGGCTCTCGACGGCCTTCAACTCGAGAATGAGAACGCCCTCGACCACAATGTCCGCGATGAACTTGCCGACAATCTGCCCTCGATACACGACATCCAGCGGTTTCTCGACCTCAAACGCGTACCCTGCCTGGCGCAGTTCCAGCGCCAGGGCATTGCGATACACAGACTCAAGGAAGCCTGGGCCGAGGGTCGTATGCACCTTCATCGCCAACCCGATGACCCGCCCGGCCAGATCGTACTCTTGCGCCACAGCCACCTCGAAACCCGTTAATTCTGCCAATTCTGTAAATCCTGTCTCAGGTCTGGACAGCCTTAGACAGAGTAAGGGTCGGCTGCATCCCGCAGGCCGTCGCCGAGGAAGTTGAAGGCCAGAATGACGATGATGACGGGGATGGCCGGGGCAAGCAGCCAGGGCGAGATCGCCAGCGCCTGGACGTTCTGCGCGTCCTGGAGCAGCACGCCCCAGCTAATCGCCGGCGGGCGCAGGCCCAGGCCCAGGAAGCTCAAGGCCGTCTCGCTGATAATCATGGCCGGCAGGGCCAGCGTCGTCGCCGCGATGATGTGGCTCAGGAACGACGGCACCATGTGGCGGAAGATGATGCGCCACTGCGACGCGCCTGCCAGCTCGGCCGCCAGAACGAAGTCTTCCTCGCGCAGCGCCAGGAAGCGCCCGCGTACCACGCGCGCCAGCTCCGTCCAGCCGATGAGCGAGATGATAATCGTAATCACGAAGTAGACCTGCGTCACACTCCACGTGCCGGGGACCGCTGCTGCCAGGCCCATCCACAGCGGGATCGTCGGAATGGAACGCGTGATCTCGATGACGCGTTGGATGATGGTGTCCGTCCAGCCACCGTACAGGCCAGAGATGCCGCCCAGCAGCACGCCCAGGAACAGGCTGAGCGCGACGCCCACGAGACCAATCGTCATCGACGTGCGGGTGCCGACCATCAGACGTGACCAGAGGTCGCGCCCCTGGAGATCGGTGCCGAGCAGGTACAGACCCTCTTCGGGCTTGCCGCTCTCGAGGCCAACCAGGTGGCGGTTGGTGGGGATGACGCCGAACAGCTTGTAGGGGTAGCCCTCGACAAAGAAGCGCACCGGAAGCTTGGTCTCATAGTCCGGCGCATAGACGCGCTTGAACGTGGCCGGGTCGCGCTTGCCGACCAGGGCGTAGACAAAGGGGCCAAACTCGCCCTGGTCGAACAGGTAGATGGGCTGCGGGGCAATGAGTGAGCGCTGCGCCTCCGAGTCGTTCGGGTCGACGTAGGCCAGGGTGTCGGCGAAGATGACAACTACATAGTAGAGGATGATGACGACGGCGCTGATGAGGCCGAGCTTGTGCTTGCGGAAGCGCCACCACATCAACTGCCATTGCGTGGCGACCGAGACACGTTCCTCGGCGACACGGGTGACTTCTTCGAGCGGTGGA
>CAZLBQ010000234.1:0-9361 GCA_964557745.1 uncultured Anaerolineales bacterium | reverse complement strand
GGCGGCGGCGACCAGGCCGACCTGGGCTACACCGAGCTCCTGGCGACACCCGTGACCTTGCTGTTCGGTAAGCAAGGGGCGACGAGCTGCGGTACCGGCAACTCTGGTGTCAGCGCGGTTCAGGTGGGCGTGAGCTACGTAGCCAACGCCTCTACCCCGCCCGAGGACACGCTGCCTACCACGTGGGCCGCGGCCACCCTCACGTCGCGTGGCCAGGCGGGGTCGTACTGGACGGCGCCGATCAACCTCGCGACGGGCGGCGGCCTCTATCAGGGGGACGGTCTGTATCGTCTGTACACCCGGCCCTCGGACCTGGCGGGGAACACCCTCGCGCTGACCGACCCTCGCGTCTACCGCTCATCCTTCATCGCCGACAAGACCGCACCGACGGTGTCCATCATCACGCCGACCAACGGAGTGGCGACGACCGCCGCGGCCGTCGTGATGGAGACCGACGTGAGCGACTACGTGCCGACCGGGGCGGGCAGCCAGTACAACGTGGCGCGGGTGTACTTCGATGTGGATGGGACACAAATTCCGGCGCGGCAACTCGTCGCTGGCGCGCCGACGGGCAACCAGCGCTACCGCGCGGTCACGGCTCTGGCGAACGGCACACATAGTATCATCGCCAAGGCGGTCGACCAGGCGGGTAACGTCGGGCAGAGTACGATCTCCCAGATTACGGTGTCGACAACACGCAACGAGGCGACGCTGACGATGCCTGCGCCCAGCAGCGCGGTTATCTCCTCGACCCTCGACATCCAGGGCTATGTCCACTTCAAGGACACAGGCGGCAAGGGCCAGGTTAACGTGATGGTGGGGACGACAACGGTTGCCGCTACCCTGGACGACGCGAATGCCCAGGCGACACATTGGGTCGCTAAGAACGTGCCTCTCGCTACAGAGGGGCTGAACACGCTGTCGATTGGCGCCAAGCGCGATGTCGCCGGAAGCACCGTCTACACGACGACCTTCACGGTGCGCAAGGACGCCACCGCACCGATGCTCACGGTCCAGGCGCCGAGCAGCACGATTGTCAATACTGTAACCTTCCAGGGCACCGTGAATGAGGGTGGCAGCGGGCTGAACCGTGTGGAGCTCAGCGTCGACGGCGGCCGCACGTGGTCGCTGGCCAGTGTCAGCAACACGGCGTGGAGTTACGCCTGGACGCCTCCGCCGCAGACCGACTACGCGACGTTCCCGATGCGCGTCCGAGCGACTGACAGCGCCGGCAACATGGGGATGCAATCCGCCACGTTCGTGGTGGACAACCTCGGACCGACGCCCTTCCGCCTGATCACGACCAGCCCCATCGAGGGCAGTTATCTGACAACGCCGTCGTCGGCGACGCTGACCTGGCAGCCGTTGGACGACGGGAGCGGGACGGCGAGTGCATTCGCCGTGGTGGACACCATCACCAACACCGTACCGTCGACAACGGGCACGCCGCTCAGCGGGACGAGCTACACAGCGCAGTTCAGCCAGGCGGGTGACTTCTACATCCACCTCGCCGCCAAGGATGCCGCCGGCAACGTGACGGTGCGCCACTACGGCCCGTGGCTCGTCGGCGCTCGCTTGGCCAGCGCACCCGGTCCGCAGTGGCAGTCCTCCATCAAGGTGGATGGACGGCTTGACGTGGCGGGCGGCGAGTGGATCGCCGCCACCGAATTACTCGACCGCGACCCACGCATCGCGCCGGCCCATGAGCTGTGGGCCAGCTTTGACGGCAACGCGATGTACCTGGGCAGCCGTGGCGCCAGGTGGGCGAGCGTGGGCCGAGGCTACGTGTACCTGGACACCATCGGCGGTGGGACACGCAACCTGTGGCAGCCGGAAGGCGAGACGCCTTTGCCGCCTCGCTACCAACTGCCGTTCGAGGCGGATACCCTAGTAGTGCTGGAGCCGGAGGGCCCGCGCGTGATGCGCTACGACGGCGCGAACTGGCAACCAATCCAGGCGCCGGAAGTTTCCGTTGCCGTTGGCACGCAGGGCGAGAGCGAGATGCGGCTACCCTGGCCGGTGCTGCAGACGAGTGTCGGCGCGGCGGATGTGCGGTTGCTGGCCTTCAGCCTGGCGCGGAACGGCACGCTTCCTCGCACTGTCTTCCCGACGTCGGACTCCCTGCTGGGGCTGTGGAGTGACGCTTACCACTGGGGCGGGGTGTCGTCCGGCACCGTGCCGAACGCAGGTCAGCCGCAGGGCCACCACGTTGAGATGGACGTGCGCAGCCTGCCGCCCACGACAAGCGCTGTCGGGCCAGGGCAGTCGATCCAATACGTAGTGAAGGTGACGAACCGCGACCAGCAGGCCCACGCCGACGCACGACTGGTGCTGGCCGTCTCGGACGGCTTGCGCCTGGAAGGGCTGCAAGGCTATCCGACGCCACCAGTGGGCCAGCTGTGGCGCATCGAGCTGGGCACGTTGGCGAGCGGGCCACTGGCGCCCATCACCGCGACGGCGCGGCTGGGCAACGACCTAGGCGTGACGCAAGCGGTGACGCTGACGGCGCTGCTGGAGACAGGGAGTTTGGTCAGTGAGCCGACGTTGACAGCGGCCTGGCTAACCCACAGCGTGGACGTGCGGCCAGCGACGGCCCAGATCGATCTGGCGGCGGAAGGTGCAACCCTACACTCTGGCCGCCAGGTGGTACATGGGACGGCGACGGCCGGGCCAGCGGGTGTTGGCAAAGTGGAGGTGCGAGTTGGCGACGGAGCCTGGCAGATGGCGCAGGGTACGACGGCGTGGCAGGCCGAACTGGACATACCAGCGAGCGGCCAGGTCGTGATTGAGGCGCGGGCCAGCGATGGCGCCGGCCTGCTCGGGCCAGTCATGCCACGCACCGTCACCGTTGACGACCTTGGGCCGCTGGCAACCATTGCAGCGCCAGACAACCTGATCGTGCACGGTGTCGCGGGGCAACTGGAAGGCACGGCACGCGATCCCTTCCCAACCGGCGGTGTCATCAGCCAGGTCGAGACCCAGGTGGATGGCAACGTGTGGCGGCTGGCAGAGATCGTCGGCGCGCCGGGGCCTGATGGTAGCATCACCTGGCGCCAGAGTTGGACACTGCCAAGCGAGGAAGGCATGACGCATCAGGTGCGTGTGCGCGCTGTGGATGCGGCAGGCAACGTGGGACAGGCGAGCGAGGTCGTGACGGTGACGCTCGACAATGTGCAGCCGCAGTCGAGCATCGTCTCGCCACAGCCAGGCGCGACGCTGCCTGAGGCAGGGCAGACGGTCCTACCTGGCGAGATGCTGGCCTGGGGCTACGCGGTGGATGGCTGGGGCGTCGCGGATGTGGAAGTCAGTGTGGATGGTGGACAGACGTGGCACAAGGCGGAGCTTGGGCAAGCGGCGGCAGAGTTAGTGGGACGGTATGAGAAGGCGAAGGCAGGCGCGGTCGCGGAACTGTGGGCGATTGTGCTACCGACCCCGGTCGGAGAAGTGATGGTGAACAGCCGGGCGACTGACCGCGCAGGGAACGTGGAGGCGCTGAAGACGCCGTTGCGGGTCACTCAGACCCATGAGCCGCCCATGCGCCTCTGGCTGCCCACCATCATCAAGGGTGAGTAGGTAGAATGGCATCATCCCGGGGGGCATCGAGATGACCCCCGGGAGAGAGGGCAGGATGAACAGGCGAGCGGTGTTTGTCCCTTTGCTCGTGGCCCTTGTCGGCTTGATTGTCGCAGGGGGAAGTACAGGCTATGCCCAGAACGGGGCCCCCCTCGGCGCTCCCCAGGGCAGCGTCCGCGGCGGTGTCTACACCAACCCTCAAGCGGGCTACAGCTTCACGCTTCCGGAGGCGTGGCTCAGCCACGGCTATAAGTGGTATGAGTACTGGGGCACAGAGGCCGAGCGCCGCCGGCCCGGCGCCAAGTACATCACCAACTGGGTCTATACGCCGCAAGCTCCTGGTCAGCCGGAGGGAACGCTGCTCGGTATCTACGTCTATGACAAGGTCTACTGGGATAACCTGGCGAGTCAGCCTGTCGCCCTCCCCGGTCCCGTCATTGCCAGCACCGCGAACACAACGTACGTGATGTTCGGGCCAGGTGGCGTGCCCTACCCCGACGGCAGCGTAGACAAGACGACTTACGAGTCGCTCGCCTTGACGGTCCACCAAGTCCGGCCCGCGCTCTCGGTATGGGGCGCGGCCGAGGCGCTACCGCCACCGACGGCGAGGCCCGGGACGACAGGTGCAATCATTGGCAATCCGGCCTCACAGAACTGCGTCAACCAAGGTGGGGTGCTGTCCATCGAGACGCGGTCAGATGGCGGCCAGTACGGCGTGTGCCAGTTTGAGGACAACCGTCAGTGTGAGGAGTGGGCCTTATTGCGCGGTGAGTGCCCGGTGGGCGGCGTCAAAGTGACAGGCTATACAACACCTGCTGCCCGCTACTGCGCAATCACCGGCGGGCAATACGCCGGGACCGGGAACAGCAACGCGGCCAACGAGCAGGGCACGTGTACGCTCAAGAGCGGCCAACAATGTGATGTGTGGGACTACTACAACGGTAAATGCAGCAGAACGTCCGCCCCGGCGCCCTCCGCGCCGGGGTTGTCGATTCCAACGCCGACGGTCTCAACGTATGCTGCCGCAATCCTCGGCGGCGCGCAGCAGCTGGCCTTCAGCTCGAAGGGCGGTGGTGGTGGTGCCATCGGCGACAATGGATGCGGGGACGCGTGGCGGCCACCTCATGAATCTGACCAACAATCCAGCCGCGGACCAATTCCCCTATTGGCGGCCATAAGCGCCGCGTTGGGAGGGCTGTTATGATCACCCGAACACGTCATGTGACCGTCCTTGGTTTGCTGTTATTGCCGGTCGTGGTGATCCTGGCAGTCGGCTTAAGGCTCCCCCGAGGGGCGGAGCCCACGCCCGCTGATGCCATTGCCGAGGCGCTGGGCAACGCCCATGCAGCGGGCAGTTACCACCTGGCCGCGGATATCCACCAGACACTCATTCCGCGGGCGCTACCGGAAAACCTGGGCAAGGGTGATACGCGCACCACGCTGCGGGTCGAGGGCGAGGCGCTCGTGCCTGACCGCGCTCGGCTGAACTTGCTCCTAGGCGACGCGGATGCGCCCAGCGAGCAGGTCTTCGCTGCCGGTCGGACAAGCATCACCGCTAGCCAGACCGCAGTGGTCAAGCTGTTGGTGGTCGGCAATCGGGCCTTCGTTGGACACGCAGGCGCCTGGCGCACGGTGGAGAACCCACTAGGCGCCGCCGCCCCTGTGGCCGACTACCTCAGCTTTCTCAACGCTGCGAAAGATGTCCGGCCGGTGGACAACGACCCGGGGGAGGGTAGCGCGCCCGGCGCCGCCCATGCTGGGGCCCCGATGCAACATTACCGCTTCGCCCTGGACGGCCCGCGTTACGCCGACTACTTGAAGGGCAGGCTACAGATGTTGGTGGCGGACGAGCTTCCGCCCGGCGTGGAACTCCAGGCGCCGCCCCTGTATCAGCGCATGACCGGCGCCGGCGAGCTGTGGCTCAACGGCGAGGGCCTCCCGCGCCGGCTGCTGGTGGATCTGTTCTTACCGCAAGCCAGTGACACGCACGACGCGCAGATCACCATGCTTGTCGACTACAGCCAATTTGGCGCCCCGGTGGTCCCTATCGAGGCGCCAAGTCCGGGTAGCCCCGACGGGGCATGGACGGTCTACGCCAGCGGGCAACCTGACGAGCCAGGGGTTGCAGCGCCGAGTGCGCCGGAATTCCCCGCTTCGACCCAGGTAGACGCATCAAGCAAGCAGTTGATGAGCGCCCTTGGGGGCCGGCTGGCAACAGTCGGCTCGACCTTGCTCAAAGGCTTGGCCGCGGCGCTGGTCATTAGCCTGGCGGCCCTCATTCTCTGGTATCGCCGACGGCGCGTGGTCTACGCTGGGCTGACGTTGTACGTTATCCTGGCCCTGCTGGTGACCCCTCTGCTCGAGGCGGCCTTGCTTTCTCGCTATGCGGCCCGCGCCGCGGGGCAGGAATCGCTGCCCGAAGCGGTCGCCGCCCTCGGCCTCAGCCCATCGCGGAGCGAACGCGATAGAGTGGCGGAACTCGGAGCGGAGGCAGTGAGCGCCAACACGGCGGTGTTCGTGAGTGACTGTCTCATTCTGCCGGAGGGCGTTGCCAAGACGGGCGATGACGATGGCGATGGCTTGACCAACGCCGACGAGAGGTGCACCGGCACCGATTACCTCAATGCCGACACAGACGGTGACGGCCTCAAAGACGGCGACGAGGTTAAGGGGTTTGCCCTGAACGCTAAGACCTGGACCACTGATCCGCTGCAACGCGACTCCAACCATGACGGTATGGACGACGCGCTGGAGTGGAGTCCCGATTGGGTCAAGAACAAGCCGGCGACCCTCGACTATGATAGCGACGGTATCCCGAATGCCTGGGACAGCGACAACGACGGCGACAACGTGCTAGACGACGCCGATCTGTCGCCCTACAAGAAAATGGAGTACCGCGCCAACTACAGCTTCTCGGTCACCAAGCCTTCGGGCAATGCGTTGCACAGCAACACGTACGTCTACGTCGACGTGCAGGTGCAGCCAGAAACAACGTCGCACCTGCGCTACACGACGAGCATCCTCGACTGGCCCTACGACGACCAGGCTCAGATTCAGGACCTCGATCGATCAACCGACGATATCAAGCTGATTCCGGTGCTTGAATTGAAGAGCACTGTCAACCCGAAGCTGGCCGCCCAGTACGGCATCAACGTCGAGAACGTCAACAATCAGTACTACCGGCTGTTGGTCCCGCTGACGACTGTAGAAGCGGGGGGCAACATCTCGGCGTTCAGCGCGCGGCTGGCCTTCATGCCATCCGAAGTCACAGCCCCCCTACAGTTGACTGAGGTCAGGCTGGGATGGATGGTCCAGGCCAAGCTCGACGAAGCGAAGTGCGAGTGGCAGTGGGGGTCGACTTGCCTGAAGCAGACGATTGAAGTCACTGACTCGGTGATTGTCGCGTATTACGAGTCGAAGATGCGGGTGACCGGGCTAAACGTCGTCGAAAGCGCCAGTACCACGGTGGGCCTGTTTGGCGTGCCAACTGCGCCAGAGATTTCGACGGGGACGACGCCTGATGAAGCGCGCGAGATCTTCAACCTGGTCTCGGGCATGGGGCCGGCCTTCCTCTTCAATGTTCAACCTGACATTCCGGCTCTGGCGCAGCGCTTCACCGACCCCAGCACGCCTGTGGAGCAGAAGTGGGGTGTGCAGACCAAGGTCGAGCTTAACACCGCCACATATGACCACGAGGACCTAGCTATCGCGGCGACGGCCATGACCACGACGGTGAAGTTCCTGGACCAGTACTACCAGCACACGCTGACGCCGACAGTGGCGCTTGCCTTGGAGGAGGTGACAGGGCGGGCCGATATCGGTGGGGAGCAAGGCGTTACCTTCCAGGATAGTCCGTCTACCACCCCGACAACGACCGCCATCGGCTTCAACCTGACCTCCAACTCCCTGTTCACCGTACGCAGCGTGCAGATTCAGCAGTATCACTACGCCAAGAGCACGGACGGCAAGCTGGCCTGGCAGGCGCTCACGATGAACCAGGCCCTCGGCGAGTTGGATCGGCGCTATGCCAACCAGACGGACGTGTACATCCGGACGTTGTGGCTGACCTGGTACGGGGGACAGGTCAACTACATCATGGCTAATGGGCAGGTGATTGTCGGTCCTAACGGTGAGACACTCATCGGCGTGAAGGCCGATGATGCCAGCCTCTACGCTCGGTTCTCACAGCCATCTCAGCCAAAGCTGCCTGGCTATGTTCAGGCGGCCTACCATCTGAGTGATCTAGCGGCTGATATTGGTCTAGACGGCGCGGCAGCGGGCTGGCGGGAGTGGAGTGCTTCTCAGTTCAACCAGCCAACGCCTACCAATCAAGGCATGGCGACGTTCATTGCGGCGGCGGGCGCCGTCTTCATCCAGATCTTGCCCGTCATCCGGCTGGTCGGTCAGGGGATCAAATGGGGCGTGCGCGTTGCCTACGGCGCGATCAAGTCGGCGCTGCGCATCTCGGATGCTGCCAACGGCGTGACCCGCACGGCTGAGGCAGCGGCGTCAGGCTCAAAGGGCCTGGGCAAGATTGCCGTCGCGGTGGCGATCATCGTCGCCGTCGTTGCGCTGGTCATGGTCTGGAGCAGTTTCCATGGCTACTCCGATAGCGTGTCTCATCTCCAAACCGATATGGAGTTAGCCAGCGCGATTGCCTCGACCATCCTCATCGTGTTCACTCTGGTCCTCTCGCTGGTGCTGGTGGCCGTCGCCTCCACGGAGATAGGTATCCTCATCGAGGTTATTGTCGCCGTGCTCACCTATCTCTTTGTGGCCCTTATCACCGGCGACTGGAATCCCATGCATACCTACGGCCATATCGTCGACTGGCTGGCGAACTATATTCTCAAGGTCGCCTTCTACGCCGAACTGCCCGAGGATAACCCGGTTCAGAGCAGCAATCTGACGCTGACCCTGGCGGATGACACTAAAGGCACCGTCGTCAATAATGGGGTCACATTCCAGACACACCTGACGACGACCATCCAGGCCGGGCCGGGTGAGAAGCACTGGAACTGGGCTCATAGCCGGAGCGGCACGCTCGACGACGTGAAGCAGAGTTGGGCATACACCCGTTGGGCATCGAGCGATTCGACCGCCACGTCCCAGCGCGGCGGCTGCTCGATGATTGGCAGCGTGAAGCATTGTGCTACCACGGTCACTGCCTCGTTCACGCCGCAGACCGCCGCACGCAATGCGGCTATTCACATCACCAGCATCGTCGACTACTCCCTGCGCTACCAGAAATGCTGGAAGGTTCCCTTTGCCCGCACCTGCAGCGCCGATACAGCGACAGGCTCGGGGCCGACAACATCCGACACCGATGCGTGGAACGACGCAACTAGCCCCATTTACCTCGACGTGTTGCCGGGCAGCGTCGACAACCTGTGGACGTGGAGCCAGGTCACGAACCGCGACAAGGATGGCGACGGGCTGGCCGACAGCACGGAGGCATCCCTCAGCGCCAGCACAACCACGTGGGATACCGACGGCGACGGGCTGTCGGACGGCTGGGAGCGGGACAATGCGACGGCGTTGGGAACCAATCTGACCAAGAAGGACACCGACAGCGACGGGCTGACAGACTGCGACGAGTACGTCCTCGGCACTTCGTTCAACGCGGCCGACACCGAGGGCGACGGGCTTCAAGATGGCGACGAAGTCTACCGCGTCGACGCGAACAAGAACTGGGTCGGCGGGTGGGCAATGACTACATGTGGCGGCTGGTGGACTTGCTCGAAACCGCTCGACCACGATGCATACCGCGACAAGCCAGCGGGGCTCC
>CAZLBQ010000233.1:0-9383 GCA_964557745.1 uncultured Anaerolineales bacterium | reverse complement strand
GCACGTCGCCGCGCGCGATGCGCTGCGCCAGCCCCTCGACGATGGCCGTCTTGCCCACGCCCGGCTCGCCAATAAGGACCGGGTTGTTCTTGGTGCGCCGCGACAACACCTGGATGCAGCGGCGGATCTCCTCGTCGCGCCCGATGACCGGGTCGAGCTTGCCCTGCTTGGCCGCCTCGGTCAGGTCGCGGCCGTACTGCGTAAGCGCCTCGTACGTGCCCTCCGGGTTGGCGCTCGTGACGCGCTGGCTGCCTCGAATCTGGCGCAGCGCCTGCAGGATGTTGTCCCGCGTCAGGTTAGCCCCTGTCATCAGACGCTGGACGGCCGGGCCGCCACTGCGCAGCAGCGACAACAGTAGGTGCTCGGTGCTGACGTACTCGTCGCCAAACTGCCCCAGTTCGTCGTACGCCTCCTGGAGGACGCGGCGGAAGGCCTGGCCGACATTGACCTGGACATCGCCCGTCACTTTGGGCAGCTTGTTCATCTCGGCGCGCGCCTGCCGCAGCAAGGCGACGGGGTTGCTCCCCGCCCGCTCGACGGTGCGCCCGACAATCCCTTCTGGCTGGTCGAGCAAGGCGACCAGCAGGTGAACTGGTTCGACCTGGCTGTGGTGCTCGCGCTCCGCCAGGGTAATCGCCCCTTGCAGGGCCTCCTGTGCTTTCTCCGTTAATCGTCGTGTATCCATGAGTTCCTCCTAATGAACTTGTCTACGTCTAAAACAATCGCCAGGGTAGGCGACAGCCTGGTCCCTGGCGATGTGGTGTCATGCGGCCAACGGGGGCGGAACCCCTCCGGTTGGCTCTGGTCTGCAGTCGGTGTCAGTCTAGGATGAGGAGAGAGGTGGCGCTTCCTTACCCTTGGCCGTCTTGCGCGGCCACTCCGGGACAAAGCCTTGCGCCTGCGCCGCCTCGGCCACGCCTGGCGTCTCATCGGCGACCGCGATAGCCGCCATGTCCACCGGCGCCACCTTGCGCGCGAGCGCCTCCGACACTACCAGGCCGTTCACCGCTTCCCACACGCCATTCACCCCGCGCGCGATCTCCAGCGCCGCGTCGCGTTGCTCCACCGACCCGACCTTGCCTGACAACAGCACCGAGCCGAGGAGCGACTTCACCCCCACCTGGTCCGTCGTCAGCCGCGTGCGTGGGTCCAGCGCCAGGGCCATCGCCACCTCGTTCTCAATCGTCGTGTCCACGACAATGTCACTACGAACCTCGCTCACTCCTGGCGTGCGGCGTGCGATAGCTTTCGCCAGGTCACGATGGGTATCGGTGCGCACATTCCCCGTCAGCGTCGCCACACCGCCGACCGCCGAGACGCGGATGCTGGCCTTCGACTGGCGCAAGACTTCGCTGTTGTAGAGGCGTTCCAGAATGGCTGTCTCTAGCTCATTCTCCTGAATAATCTCCGCCGGGTGGACGATGGTGTCACGCTGCACGGCCATGGTGCTCTCCTCACGGGCTGTCTCGGCGTAGTATACACCTATCGTCTGTAACCTTCAACTCCCGGCCCGTCCATTCTGCCGCCGCAGCCGCTCGATCTCCGTCTCGTACTCCTGGCGCATGCGCTCCATGTCGCGCCGCATCTGCTCCATCATCTCCCGCATGTGCAGGATGACCTCGACACCCGCCAGGTTGACCCCCAACTCGTCGGTCAGGCGGGTAATCTGGCGCAGGCGCTCGATGTCCGCCGACGAGTAGAGCCGAATGTTCCCCGACGAGCGGGCCGGCTTGACCAGGCCCATCAACTCATACGTGCGCAGCGTCTGCGGGTGCAGGTTCACCATGCGCGCCGCGACACTGATAACATACACCGGCTCGTCATTCTCACGCATCTCCACATACAACGTCTCTTCACGCATCACTCTACTCCTTGCCACCTGACGCTCCTCTTCCTGGCTCGCTCCGCATGCCCAGTCCCGGTCAGCCGGGAAGAGGCGTCCTGTCTCAGGAGAACCTCTAACGCTGGCGCGGCCGCTCGCCGACCGTCACCGTAATCGTCTGTTGCTGGCCGTTGCGGCTCACCGTCATCAAGACGGACTGACCGGGCCGGGCGTTGGCTTCCAGGTAAGCTAGCAGGTCCGACTGGTCCGTCACCTGCTTGTCGCCCACCGCCGTCACCACGTCCCCGCCGCGCAACCCCCCGCGTTCCGCTGGGCCGCCGGCCGTCACGCTGTCGATGAGCGCGCCCGACGGTATCTCCAAGCCCTTGTCGTTCTGGCGCGTCGCCGTTCCGACTTGTACCCCCAGGTAGGGGTGAGCATACGCCCCGCGCTCGATGAGTTGCGGCACGACCCGCTTGACCGTGTTTACCGGAATGGCGAACCCGACACCGCTGTTCGTCCCACTCTCCGACTGAATCGCCGCGTTGACACCAATCACCTGGCCGCGCATGTTGAACAGCGGACCGCCCGAATTACCTGGGTTGATGGCCGCGTCGGTCTGGATGATGGACGGGTTCGAGAAGGTGGCCCCGAACTGACTCTGCTGGCCCGCCGGTAGGCTGCGCCCCAGCGCGCTGACAATACCCTCCGTCATCGTGTGCGAGAACTCGCGGCCGAACGGGTTGCCGATGGCGATGACACGCTCGCCCACGTTCACCTGGTCCGAGTCACCCAGCGGCGCTGTCACCAGCTTGTCTGGCAGCGCCTTGGCCTGGATCACGGCCAGGTCACTATCGGGATCCGTTCCCAACACGTCCGCCGTCGTTGCGGTCTTGTCGAAGAACTGCACCGTGACCTGGCGCGCCCCCTCGACGACGTGATTGTTGGTCACAATGTGGCCCTGATTGTCGATAATGAAGCCCGACCCCGAGCCGACACCCTGGGCGACGCGCACCTGGATATACACCACCGCCGGCGCCGTCTGGCGGTACAGGGTTACAAGATCGGCCTGCTGCGCCGCGCCCGGCCCGACCGGCGCCGGCTGCGGCTGGGCTGCCGGAGCCTGAGCCGCTGGGGCCTGAGTTGATGGGGCCTGAGTCGCCTGCGCCTGGGCCACCGGGGCCTGGGCGCTGGTCTTCTCGGTCGTCGCCGCGTTGGGGAAACCGCTGGCGGCGCGGGCCTGGGTAGCCAGGGCCGGTGGGTTCTGGCGGGTCTGCGCCCCCTGCCCCGTCTCCTGCTCGGTCAGCAGGCTGCAGCCGCTGAGCAGGAACATGGCAAGGACGAGGACAAGAACGTGGCGAACCATGCGTAAACTCCTGTTGCGAGTCGTCATACCATCCTAGAGAGCACCGCTTCCCTAGCAAACCCGAGGCCAAATACCGCCTCTCACCCCCGCTGCTGCTTCAGTTCCTCGAACAGCTGCCGCTCGCGGTCGCTCAGGCTGCGCGGTAGTTCCACCTGGAGCTTCGCGTACAGGTCGCCACGCTGGCCCGCGTCGCGCAGGCTCGGCATCCCCTGGCCGCGCAGTCGGATGCGCTGGCCTGGCTGGCTGCCCGGCGGGATACGCAGCATCACCCGCGTCCCCTTCAGCGTCGGCACCGGCGCCTCGCCACCCAGCACCGCCGTGTACAGGTCAACTGGCACGTTGACCTGGATGTCGTCGCCGTCCCGCTCGAACTGCGCGTGCGGCAGGACGTCAATGACCAGGTACAGGTCGCCGGTCGGGCCGCCGCCCATCCCCGGGCCGCCCTCGCCCGCCACGCGCACCCGCGACCCCGTCCGCACGCCGGCCGGAATCTTCACCTCCAGCCGCCGCCCGTCCTTTTGAATCACCCGCGTCGTGCCGTTGAAGGCCTCCTCGAGTGTCACCTCGACGGGCTGCTCGTAGTCCTGGCCGGGCCGCGCGCGTGGCGCGCGGGTGTTGCCCCCCACGCCGCCGAAGCCGCCCTGGCCCCCGAACAGCGTCTCAAAGAAGCTCGAGTAGCCGCCGCCACCAAACCCGCCCAGAATCTCTTCCAGGTCTTCAGGCCGCGCGTAGCGGACATTCGGGCCGCCCGCCCCCGGCCCCGCGTACTGGCGGAACAGGTCTTCGGGGTTCACGCCCGCCCGCTCGTACTCGCGCCACTGCGCGCCGAACTGGTCGTACTTCTTGCGCTTCTCAGCGTCGCTCAGGACTTCGTTGGCCTCGTTGATTTCCTTGAACCGCGCCTCCGCCTCTTTGTCGCCTGGATTGACGTCCGGATGGTACTTACGCGCGAGCCGACGGTAGGCGCGTTTGATATCCTTCTCACTGGCGTTGCGTTCGACGCCGAGAATCTTGTAGTAGTCCTTGTATTCCATAGCTCCCTACCGTCGGTCGTCGTTAGCGCGCGACACGCACCCGCGCCGGCCGCAGCAGAATCTCGTTCCACTTATAGCCCGGCTGGACGACGTCGAGAATCGTCCCCGACGGCGCGTCGGACGCCACGGCCTCGATGGCCTCGTCGCGGGCCGGGTCGAACACCTCACCCACCGGCTCCAGGCGCTGCACGCCGCTGTCGCTCAGCACGCGCAGCATCTCGCGGTAGGTCAGCTCGACCCCGGAGCGGAGTTGCGACGCTGTCTCGCCGTGCTGGAGCGCTCGCTCCAGGTTGTCGACGACGGGCAGAAAGCGCAGGAAGAAGTCGCGCCGCTGCGTGTCGTAGCGCATCTCGACCTGGCGCTCGACGCGCTTGCGCATGTTCTCCATCTCGGCCAGCGTGCGCAGATACTTGTCGTGCGCCTCGTCGGCGCGCCGCCGCTCCGCAATCAGTTCCTTCTCAAACTCGGCAATCACCTGCTCATTGACGCCGCTCTGGTTGGCGACGGCCGCTTCTGTCTGTGTGTTACGCTCCACGTCACTCTCCATCATTATTCACCACAGAGGACACAGAGGGCGCGGAGAGAAGAAGATATATCCTCTGTGCTCTCTGTGTCCTCTGCGGTGAGAGGTTCTTATGCCTCGCGGAACTCGCCCTCGACCACGTCGTCGCCGCCGCGTGGCTGGCCGCCCGGTTGCCCGCCGTTCGGGTTACCGTCGGCCTGCGGCTGCGCCTGGTACAGCGCCGCCGACGCCTGCTGTAGGCGCTCCATCGCCGAGCGAATCGCCGCCGGGTCGGACCCGTTGATGGCGTCCTTTGTCCCCTGCACCGCCTGCTCGATGTCGGCCTTGATGTTGCCGGGGATGGCGCTGCCCGACTCG
This sequence comes from uncultured Anaerolineales bacterium, assembly GCA_964557745.1. Taxonomy (GTDB): domain Bacteria; phylum Chloroflexota; class Anaerolineae; order Epilineales; family JAHCIE01; genus JAHCIE01. Next base: position 4,281 of record CAZLBQ010000233.1, on the reverse strand, counting down.
CGCAGCATCTTCTCGACCTGGTAGACCATGTTGTCGCCCTGGTTGCGCGCCTCGATGAGTTCCTTCTGGCGCAGGTCGTCCTGGCGGTGACTCTCCGACTCGCGCACCATGCGGTCGATGTCGCTCTTCGACAGGTTGGTCGACGCTGTGATCTGAATCTTCTGGCTGCGGCCCGTCGCGCGGTCCTTCGCCGACACGTTCAGGATGCCGTTGGCGTCGATGTCGAACGTGACCTCGATCTGCGGGATGCCGCGCGGCGCGGGCGGGATGCCGTCCAGCCGGAAGCGGCCCAGCGTCATGTTGTCCTTCGCCAGCGGGCGCTCGCCCTGCAGGACGTGGATGTCCACGGCGGGCTGGCTGTCCTCGGCGGTCGAGAAGACCTCGCTCTTGGACGTCGGGATGGTCGTGTTGCGCTCGATGAGCGTCGTCATCACGCCGCCCAGCGTCTCGACACCCAGGCTCAGCGGAGTCACGTCCAACAGCAGCACGTCCTTGACCTCGCCGCCCAGCACACCGGCCTGGATGGCCGCGCCGACCGCCACGACCTCGTCCGGGTTGACACCCTTGTGCGGCTCCTTGCCGCCCGTCAGCTTGCGGACCAGGTTCTGGATCATGGGCATGCGCGTCGAGCCGCCGACCAGCACGACCTCGTCCAGGTCGGACGCGCTCAGCTTGGCATCCTTGAGCGCCTGGTTGAATGGACCCACGCACCGCTGCACCAGGTCCTCGGTCAGCTGCTCGAACTTGCTGCGCGACAGACGCGTCTGCAAGTGCTTCGGGCCGCTGGCGTCCGCCGTGATGAAGGGCAGGTTGATCTCCGTCTCCATCACCTGGCTCAGCTCAATCTTGGCCTTCTCCGCCGCCTCGCGCAGCCGCTGGAGCGCCTGGCGGTCCTGCCGCAGGTCAATGCCCTGGTCCTTGCGGAACTCATCCGCCACGTAGTCGACGATGCGCTGGTCCCAGTCGTCGCCGCCCAGGTGCGTGTCACCGTTGGTCGAGCGGACTTCGATGACGCCGTCGCCCACTTCCAGGATCGACACGTCGAACGTCCCGCCACCCAGGTCGAAGACCAGGATGGTCTCGTTTTCTTTCTTGTCGAGGCCGTAGGCCAGCGCGGCCGCCGTCGGCTCGTTGATAATGCGCAGCACTTCGAGACCCGCGATCTGGCCGGCGTCCTTCGTCGCCTGGCGCTGCGAGTCGTTGAAGTAGGCGGGCACGGTGATGACAGCCTGGGTAATCGTCTCGCCCAGGTACGCCTCGGCATCGGCCTTGAGCTTGCCCAGGATCATGGCCGAGATCTCCTGGGGCGTGTACGTCTTGCCCGTCGCGGGCAGCTTGACGCGCGCGTCGCCACTGGGTCCGGGCACGACCTGGTAGGGCACGAGCTTGCGCTCCGCCTCTGTCTCCTCGTAGTGCCGACCCATGAAGCGCTTGATCGAGAACACCGTGTTCTCGGGGTTCATAATGGCCTGGCGCTTGGCCTGCGCGCCGACCAGGCGCTCGCCGTTCTTGGTGAACGCCACAACCGAGGGGGTGATGCGGCCGCCCTCGACGTTGGGGATGACCGTCGGGTCGCCCCCCTCCATCACCGCAATGACCGAGTTGGTGGTACCCAGGTCAATGCCGACAATCTTTGCCATGTTACCCTCCTAGGGAACGCATGAAGATACGATAATTGAGTCTTTTACTATCAAGGTTTCTGATGCAGCGGATGAGGATACCTTACCCTGCCGCAGCGCTCTTTTTGCTCAAACTTGAGCCATTGTCTATCAATATTGCCCTTATACGCCTCTGTAATGTTTAGCACAAAATGTGCCATAGTCCGTGGTGGGCTGGCGGCACGATTTTTAGGCCATTGACAAAAACCTTAAAATATGATAAAATGCGTCTACACACGGGCCGGAGCCAATAAGGACTAGAAGGGTAACCACACCAGTTATCAATGATCAACGACCTTGGCTCTGGCGCGCTATCCAGCCTTTGCCGCGCCGATAATCCCCCATCGGCGTTTTGTTTTCTCTCGGCGCAGAGTGTTTCCCTGTCTCCTTCTGCGCTTCTTGACCCACCCCACATCGGCGGAGGCCCTGTCTGTGATGGCACTGATGAATGACATCTCGGCGCAGCACTTCTCCACCCTTCAGCAGTTGTTGACCGAAGCTCGTCAGCGAGGCTACGTTACCCTGGACGATATCCTGGCCCAGTTCCCGGAAGCAGAGAAGAACGTCGCGCAGATCGACGACGTCTATGACCTGTTCATCCGGGCGGGCGTGGTCGTGCGGGATGACGACGACGAGGAGGAGGACGAGGCACAACACATCAATAATGATGGGGTACTCCAGGACGAGACCATCGCCATTATGGAGTCCGAGCATGCCTTCGACCTGAGCGGCGTCGACTCGGACGACACGATCAGCCTCTACCTCAAGGAGATCAGCAACATTCCCTTGCTGACCGCCGAGGAGGAGGTTGAGCTGGCGAAGCGCCTGGAACGGGGGCGGGCTGCGAAGCGGCGACTGTCGCGCAACGGCGTGGGCGGCGCGGAGCACGACCGCCTGGAGAAGCAGAACCGCGACGGCGAGATGGCGCGCAAGCACCTCATCCAGGCCAACTCGCGCCTCGTCATCAGCATGGCCAAGAAGTACATGGGCCAGGGCGTGCCGTTTCTGGACCTCATCCAGGAGGGCAACCTGGGGCTGATGAAGGCCGTCGAGAAGTTCGACTATCGGCGCGGCTACAAGTTCAGCACCTACGCTACGTGGTGGATTCGCCAGGCTATCACCCGCGCCATCGCTGACCAGGGCCGCACCATTCGTGTCCCGGTCCACATGAGCGACCGCATCCGCCGCCTGTACCACGTGTCGCGGCGGCTGGAGCAGGAACTGGGGCGCGAGCCGACGGCGGAGGAGATTGGCGAGGACATGGAACTGCCCGCCAAGAAGGTCGGCTGGATGCTCAAGATTTCGCAGCGCCCGCTGTCGTTGGAGAAGCCCGTCGGGGAGGAGAAGGACTCGGAGTTGGGCGACTTCATCGAGGACGAGGACCTGCCGGGTCCCGCCGAGACCGCGTCGCACCGCCTGCTGCGCGAGGAGATCGAGGCCGTCCTGAACGCCCTCACGCCGCGCGAGGCGCGCGTCCTCCAACTGCGCTTTGGCCTGACCGACGGCCGCAGCCATACCCTCAAGGAAGTGGGCGAGAAGTTCGGCGTCACCCGCGAGCGCATCCGCCAGATCGAGACCGAGGCTCTGGCCCGCCTGCGCAGCCCGGCCCGCGCGCGCCGCCTGCGTGATTATCTCTCGTAATAGCGGTCAGCGGTCAGCGGTCAGAGGTCAGGGGTCGGTGGTCCGTCAGGTAGACAAGAGCGCGACGCTTCTCATTCACGCGCTTACATCCGAGGCATCATAGCAGCGGCGGGAGAATCACTCTCCCGCCGCTGTGTTGTTACTGAAGTTGGGTTGCTGTGACGCGCAGCGGAAGCGTGAGGTGATCGCGGTCATGCTTACTGACGTTCAAGATCGCGATGCCAACCACACGTCCGTCGGGCGTGCGGCGCTCGAAGACATCGTCCTCGATCTCCTCCATCGCCGCCGGCGCGTCATCGAACACGATTTCCAAATAGTCGCCCTCGTGGTCATACCACACCTTCAGTGCTTCCATACGATACTTCCCCTACAGCACTTCCAGGTAGCGCTCGACCTCCCACTGGCTGACGCGGATGCGGTACTCGTCCCACTCCTCGCGCTTGGCGCGGTCGAACGCGGCGTAGGCGTGGCTGCCTAGGGCGTCCTTGACGACCTCGTCGCGCGCCAGTTCGTCCAGCGCCTCGGTCAGCGAGCCGGGCAGCGTCGCCACGCCCATCTCCGTCAACTTGTCCGCGTCCCAGTGGAATACGTCCTCCTCCGTTGGCGGCGGGGCCTGCAGGCTGCGATCGATGCCGTCCAGCCCGGCGGCCAGCATGGCCGAGAAGGCCAGGTAGGGGTTGCAACTCGGGTCCGGGCAGCGCAGCTCCAGGCGCGTGCCCGCCTCGCGGCCTGGCGAGAAGCGCGGGATGCGGATCAGCGCCGAGCGGTTGATCTGCGCCCAGCACACGTAGACCGGCGCCTCGTAGCCCGGCACCAGCCGCTTGTACGAGTTGACGGTGGGCGCGACGACGGCGGCCAGAGCGCGGGCGTGAGCCAACTGCCCCGCCATGAACGAGTAGGCCAGCGGCGACAGCTTGTACGGGTCGTCGGCGCGATAGAACAGGTTCTCCCAGTCGCGGAACAGGCTCTGGTGGGTGTGCAT
>CAZLBQ010000232.1:0-9431 GCA_964557745.1 uncultured Anaerolineales bacterium | reverse complement strand
CCCAGCAGCACGATACGACCAACAAGACGCTGAGCTACATCTCGCATCCTATCCAGGGCCGCACGGGCGCGGCAGGGCAGCAGGAGGCCGAGGAGGTCATCGCCGTCCTGGCGAGCCACCCCGCGACGGCCAACTTCATCGCCACCAAGCTCGTCCGCAAGTTCGTCGCCGACACGCCACCCCACGGCCTCGTCGACCGCGTCGCCGACAAGTTTCTGGAGGCGAAGGACGCCCCCGACCAGATCGCCCAACTGATGCGCGTCATCTTCACCTCAGATGAATTCCGCGCCTCGGCGGGGCAGAAGACGAAGCGCCCGCTGGACTTCGTCGTCACCGCCGCCCGGATGTTGGGCGCGGACATCACGACGACCACGGGCGCGACGCGGGGCCTGGACGCCCTGTACAACGCGCTGCGCAACCAGGGCCAGCAGCTCTACGGCCACACCTTCCCCGATGGCTACAAGGACGTCGGCGTCGAGTGGATCAACACCAACGCCCTGCTGTCGCGCTGGAACTTCGGCCTCAACCTGGCCAAGAACCGCCTGGGTCAGCCGAACATGGTCAGCCTCGGTCCCTGGGTGGATACGGTCCAGCCCAAGACGGCGGCGGGCCTGGTGGACGCGGCCATCCAGCGCTTCCTGGGCTACACCATCGACGCCGCCGACCGCGACGGCCTCATCGCCTATGTCAGCGCGGGGCGCGGCGGCGCGACGCCCATTGACGCGCCGATGCGCAACACGAAAGCGCCCGAACTGGCCGCCCTGCTGCTCGCCTCGCCCTACTTCCAAGCGCGATAGCAAGTATCAAGTATCAAGTAGCAAGTTTCAAGTAATAAATAGCATCGTACAGTTTCTTCGAGTTCCGGCTTGAAACTTGAAACTTGTTACTTGATACTTGAAAGGAGTTCAAGATGTCTCTCGACCGACGCTCGTTCCTGTCCAACAGCCTGAAGTCCTCCATCGTCGCCCTGGGCGGCCTGGCGTGGCCATCGTGGCTGCCGCGGGTCGTCTTTGGTCCGCCCGACCGCTCGCCACGCGGCGACACCCTGGTCGTGCTGTTCCTGCGCGGGGCCCACGACGGCCTCAACATCGTGACGCCGTACAACGAGGCCCGCTACCACGAGCTGCGCCCGCGCATCGGCCTGGATGAGCCGGGCAAGAACACACCCAAGTCGGTCGTCGACCTGGACGGTCAGTTCGGCTTCAACCCCGTGCTGCGCCCGCTCAAGGAGATCTGGGACGAGGGCGACCTGGCCGTCGTCCACGCCGTCGGCTCGCCCGACCCGACTCACTCCCACTTCGACGCCATGGACTACATGGAGCGCGGCACGCCGGGCGAGAAGCAGATCCAGACCGGCTGGCTGGCCCGCCACCTGTCCTCGATGGCCGCCGAGAACCACTCGCCCTTCCGCGCCGTCGGCATGGGCAGCGTCGTGCAGGCCGCCCTGCGCGGCCCCGTCCCGGCGCTGGCGCTGGAGAGCATCTCGGCCTTCCACCTCGACCCGAACCGCGCGGCCAGTGACATCGCCCGCTTCCAGGCCACCATCGCCAGCATGTACCAGGGCAGCGGCTTTGTCGAGACGCAGGGGCAGCAGACGCTGGAGGCGGTGCAGATTCTCGACAGCATTACGCGTGGCGGGGCCTACCAGCCCGCCAACGGGGCGCAGTATCCCACGACGCCTTTCGGTAATGCGCTCAAGACGGTGGCCCAGCTCATCAAGGCCGACGTCGGGCTGGAGGTAGCATGCGTCGACAAGGGCGGCTGGGATACCCACGCGGGCCAGGGCGACGCGAACGCGCAGCAGGGCGCTAACACCCTGCCGGGACTGCTGGACGACCTGCAGAAGGGCCTCTACGCCTTCTACACCGACCTCAAGGACCGCATGGGCGACATCACCCTCGTGACCATGTCCGAGTTCGGGCGGCGCGTGGCCGACAACGCCTCCAACGGCACGGACCACGGCCACGGCAACGTGATGTTCGTCATGGGCGGCGGCGTGCGGGGCGGCAAGGTCTACGGCGACTGGCCGGGCCTGGCGGCCAACCAGCTCTACGGCCCCGGCGACCTGGCGATTACCACCGACTTCCGCGACGTGCTGGGCGAGATTCTGCGGCTGCGCGTCGGCAACCCGCACCTGGACCAGGTCTTCCCCAACTACACCGCTTACCACTATCGCGGCGTCGTCACCCCGCGCGTCTCCCCCTGGCGCGTCGGCTCCGTCGAGATCAGCGTCGCAGCCCGGTAGGGGGACAGTGGGAAGAGGTGGGAAGGCATAGGAAGGCCCTCGTTCGCCAAAGACACGGGTTTGTGTTATAATTAGCGAAAGCCGCGCAGTGGGGCGCGGTTATGAGAGGAGAACACAATGTTTGGTATCCAACCCCTGCACCTGATCCTCATCATTCTCGTTGCGCTGATTATCTTCGGCCCGCAGCGCTTGCCGGAGATTGGCCGCGCCCTGGGCAAGTCCATCAATGAGTTCAAGGCGGCCAGCAAAGAGATGACCGACTCGTTCAATAGCGAGGTCAACGCGCCCAAGCCGGCCGAGGCGACGGTTGCCCGCGTCGAGGCGCCGGTCGTGACCACCAGCGACAACGGGGTAGCGGCTGCGTCTGAAGAAGCCAAGAGCTAAATAACGCCTATGGCTGTGCAAGAACCCCAGATGACGATTATCGAGCATCTGGAAGAACTCCGCTCGCGGCTCATTAAGTCCATCCTGGCCATCTTGGTGGCCGGGGCGCTGTGCTACCTGTTTAGCGACCAGATCCTGGCGTTTCTCAAAGCGCCGGCCGTTGGCTACATCGACAAGTTCTATGTCTTTGGGCCAATGGACGGCTTTATCGTGCGCTGGAAGGTGTCGTTGTATGGCGGCCTCGTCCTGGCCGCGCCGGTCTGGGCGTGGCAGGTTATCCAGTTTATCCTGCCCGGCCTGACGGATAGTGAGCGGCGCTTCCTTATCCCGGGCGCGGTGGGCTTGGTGGTGCTATTTCTGTTTGGCACGGTTTTGGGCTACATGACCTTGCCCGCGACTTTCCACGTCCTGGTCGGCATGATGGGCAGCCAGCTGGAGTACTTCCCAACGGCCAACTCGTACATCTCGCTGGTGGTGTTCTTGCTGCTCGCCTACGGCCTGGCCTTCGAGACGCCGGTGATCATCCTGGCCCTGGTCCACGTGGGCATTCTGTCGCCGCGCCTGCTGCGCAAGCAGCGCCGCGTCGCCTACTTTATCATGTTCGTCTTTGCCGAGATTGCGACGCCCGTCGCGGACCCCATTGTGGCCCCGATGATGATTATGGCGCCCATGGTGGTGCTCTATGAGGGCAGCATCCGCCTGGCCGACCGCATCTACGCTAACCGCGACCAGCCTTCCCTGCCCTCGCCAAGTAGTGGGCGGTGAGCGTCAAATGTGAGACGTGAGACGTGAGATAGCTCACGCCTCACGTCTCACGGTTCACGAGTCCCCCATGCCTGACCCGCGCTTCATCGCCCTCGAAGGCCCCATCGGCGTGGGCAAGACGACCCTCGCCCGCCTGTTGCAGCCCCACTTCGAGGCCGGGCTGCTGCTCGAGGTGTTCGAGGAGAACCCCTTCCTGGCCGACTTCTACCGCGACCGCGCCCGCTACGCCTTCCAGACGCAGCTCTTCTTTCTGCTGAGCCGCTACCACCATCAGAAGAACGAAGTGCCCGCCGCGCTGGCGACGGGGAGCCTGGTCAGCGACTACATCTTCGCTAAGGACCGCCTGTTCGCGGAGCTTAACCTGAGCGGCGACGAACTGGCCCTGTACGAGAACGTCCACCACGCGCTGGCCGAGCAGATCCGCGTCCCTGACCTGGTGGTCTACCTGCGCGCCGAGCCGGCCGTGCTCATGAGCCGCATCGCCTACCGGGACCGGCCCTACGAGCGGAACATGGACCCGGCGTACATCGCGCAGTTGGCGGAGGCCTACGACCGCTTCTTCGCCCGCTATGACGCGTCGGTGGTCCTGACGGTGGACACGTCGCGCATCAACTTCCCCCTCGACACGCAAGCCGTGGCCGAGGTGGCGGCGCAGGTGCGGGCGGCCCTGACGGAGGGGCTGTACCAGGGCCGGCTGCCGATTGACGATTGACGATTGACGATTGACGCGTGAAGCGTGATGCACGCTCCCCTATTCACTGCGGAGGACGCAGAGCGAACAGAGGATTAAATCCTCCGCGTCCTCTGCGTCCTCTGTGGTAAGATATGCTACGCTAGTTGGGCGGCGGCGATGAGGGCGGCGAGGTAGGTGGCGTCGCGCTGGACGAGGCGGGCTTCGTCGGCCAGCAGGCGGGCGAGCGTGCGATGGCGCAGCTCGGCGACGCGGGTCATCGGCGCGCCATCCCCGATCTGAGCCTCGGCCTGGGCGCAGCCGCCGTCGTCGGTGCGCCGCACGTCGAAATGGGCCGTCTCGCCACGCGTGACGCTGAGCCGCACCTGGCTCAGGTAGCCGCCCATCTCCCGCCAGACGTCGGTAGGCCGAATGTCAAGCTCGATGCGCTGCGCGCCGTGGCGATACTGGGCCGTCCCCGCGCCTTCGCCGCCCAGCACCGAGCTCGGCTCCCAGCGCAGCCGCGAGGCCAGCCAGCCGGCGAAGAGGGCCGGTTGGACGGGCGGGCGGCCCGACCCGTAGCGTATCTCAACGCGGTCGAGCCGGTCGAGGGCCAGCCGCGCCTGGCGCACGTCGAAGAACTGGGCGGTCAACTGCCGCCAGGGAAGGATGCGCCCCCACGCCAGGTCGCCCAACCCCTGCCAGCGTCCCCCTTCCTCGGCCAGCTTCGCTAAGGCCCGCAAGCCCTCGGCAGGGGCGGCGAAGCGCTCCGAGTCGACCAGGGTGCGGTCCACCAGGGCCGCCAGACGCGCGAAGTGGGGGTGCGTCAACGGCTGCGCGCCCGTCCACCACAGGATGGTGGGGACGGCGGACGGCAGCAGAGGCAGCGCCAGTTCGGGCAGGTACTGGGCGGCGCTCCCCCCGGCCCGCACGACCACCGTCTCGGCGTATGTCGCCCGCTCGCCTTCCTGGACCGGCGGGCGCAGCGCGCCCACGCGGGCCTCGACGCCCTCGGCGCCGCCCTCGCTCAGGACGATGACCCGCCCCGGCTGGCGGCCCAGCACCTCGCTCAGCACGTCGAGGGGGGCGTCGCCGTCCTCGGTCACGAGCAGCCAGTTGACCACCGAGGCGGGTAGGATGGGGCCGCCGTCGGCGTGGGGCATGTCGCGCCGTAGCTGCCCCAACTCCTTGTCAATATCCTTTACCTGGACCACGCGCTCGGCTGCCAGGGCCATCGCCATCTCTCCCTCCTCCGCCGATACGGATGCCGGAGGCCGACTGAAGTCGGCGCTACAAAGGGCGGCGCTCCTAGAGGCGGCGCCAGCGGCGGCCGGCCTCTTCGATGAAGCGGTCGGCGGCGGCCGGTCCCCAACTGCCCGCCGGGTAGTCGTCAATCTGGCCGGCGGCCTCGCACCAGCCGTCGAGGATGGGCTGCGTCACGCGCCACTGGGCCTCGACCTCGTCGGCGCGGGTAAACAGGGTCGCGTCGCCCAGCATGGCGTCGAGGATGAGGCGCTCGTAGGCTTCGGGCTGCTCGCCGCCAAAGGTAGCTCCGTAGCGGAAGTCCATGTTGACCGGGCGCATCTGCATCGTCTGGCCGGGGACTTTGGCCTCGAAGGTGAGGCTGATGCCCTCGTCGGGCTGGACGTTGATGGTCAGCAGGTTGGGGCGCAGGCCGTCGGTCACGGCGTTGGGGAACAGGAGCAGCGGCGGCCGTCGGAACTGGATGGCGATCTCGGTGGCGCGCTTGGGCAGGCGCTTGCCGGTGCGCAGGTAGAACGGCACGTCGGCCCAGCGCCAGTTGTCGATGTCCAGGCGCAGGGCGACGTAGGTCTCGGTGGTCGAGTCGGGCTTGACACCCGGCTCCTCGCGGTAGCCGGGGACCGGCTCACCGCCGCTGACGCCGGCCACGTACTGGCCGCGCACCGTCTGCTGGGCGGCTTCGACCGGCCCCAAGGGGCGGATGGCGCGCAGTACCTTGACCTTCTCGTCGCGCACGCTGCGGGCGTCAAAGGCGACGGGCGGCTCCATAGCCGTCAGGGCCAGCAGCTGGAGGCCGTGGTTCTGGATGATGTCGCGCAGCGCGCCCGACTCGTCGTAGTAGCCGCCGCGCCCCTCGACGCCGACGCTCTCGGCGACGCTGATCTGGACGTGGTCGACGTAGCGGCGGTTCCAGACCGGTTCGAAGATGCTGTTGGCGAAGCGCAGCACGAGGAGGTTCTGGACGGTCTCCTTGCCCAGGTAGTGGTCGATACGGAAGACTTCCTCTTCGTGAAAGACGCTCAACAGGACCTGGTTGAGGTGGCGCGACGAGGCCAGGTCGGTCCCGAAGGGCTTCTCGACGATGATGCGCCGCCAGCCGCCGCTGTGCGCCGGCTCCGGCATGTGCGCGGCGGCGAGCCGCCGGATGACCGGCTCGGCCACCTGGGGCGGCGTCGCCAGGTAGAACAGGCGGTTGCCCTCCGTCCCGCGCTCGCCGTCCAGCCGCGTCAGCATGTCCTTGAGGCGCTGGTAGCTGGCCTCGTCGTCGTAGGCCTTGAGGGGACAGTAGAAGAGGGATTGGGCGAGGTTGTCCCAGACGGCGGTGTTGAGGTCGCCGCGCGAGAACTTCTGCACATCCTCGCGCATGCGGTCACGGAAGGCGGCGTCGTCCATGTCGGTGCGGGCGACGCCGACGACGGCGAAGTGGGCGGGCAGCAGGCCCTCGCGGGCCAGGTTGTAGAGGGCGGGCAGCAGCTTGCGGCCGGCCAGGTCGCCCGACGCGCCAAAGATGACGACGATGCACGGCTGCGCGGCGCGCTCGATCTTGATGCCGGTGCGCAGCGGGTTTTCCTCGCCCACGCCATCCAGAACAAAGTCCATAGACGCTCCTGTGTCGAGGTGAACAGGTAGATTGTAGACGCGGGAGCTTCAATCGTCAATCGTCAATCGTCAATTGACAAGCGTCTGGGATAATGACATTTTGAGGGCGGCGGAATTCTTCTATCACCCCTTATATATGAGGCTGTGGATGGACGAATCATCGGGGCGCGGAACTTGACTCGCGCCGCCGGTCATGGTCTCGCCAGGACAAGACCTGACAGGTTTCGCAAACATGTCAGGTCTGCGCCAGCTGACAGGCGGCCCGCCGTATAGAGATATGTAGTCTATATTACTAGGTTAATTCATCCGTCCGTGACCTCCTCTCTAAGGGAGAGGGATGAATCAGGGTATGCTCAGGGCAGCAGCCCGGCCAGCGCCAGGGCCCAGGCCGCTACCGGGAGCGCGAGCAGCAGGCTGTCGAGGCGGTCGAGGAGGCCGCCGAAGCCGGGCAGCCACGCCCCCGCGTCCTTGACCCCGGCCGCCCGCTTGAGCCACGACTCGACCAGGTCGCCCAGCGTCCCGGCCAGGGCGACGAGCAGCGGAAGCGCCCAGACGACGCCGCCCGGCGCGGGCAGGACGGGCCGCAGCAGCCAGAACGCCGCGTAGGCCGCCACGACCGCCCCCGCTAGCCCGCTCCACGTCTTGGCGGGGCTGAGGGTCGGGGCGAGCTTCGGCCCGCCGACCCGGCTCCCGACCAGACAGGCCCCGACGTCGGCCAGCGCGACGGTGAGCGCCAGGCAGAGGGTCCAGGCCAGGCCATCAGGCCGCAAGCCGAGGTGGACGACGTGGCCGAGGAGCCAGGGAACCCAGACGAAGGCCACCAATGCGCGGCCCACCTGCCCCGGCGCGGCCAGGTCGGCCCGGGCCACGGCCAGAGCCACGAGGGCGAGGGCAAACAGCCCAGGCAGCCAGGGCAGGCTGGCCGGCCAGAGGGCGACGGCCAGGACGGCCAGCGGCGCGGCGAGGACGAGCGCCCGCCGGTAGACCGGGCGCAAGCCGAGCAGGCCGGCCGCCTCCCGCGCTCCCTGCCAGGCCAGGGCAAGGGCCAGGGCCAGCAGGGCCTGGCGGCCCAGCGCCAGCGCGCCGAGGACGACGGCGGCGATGAGCGTCCAGGTCCACCAGCGGCGGAACCAGACGTGGCGATAGAGGGCCAGCAGGTTGCCGCGCGTCATGACTACCAGCCCGGCCAGGCTGGACGCGAACAGGACGGCGAGGGTCTGCGTCAACGGCAGCAGCGCCACGTCGTTCATCGCCCCTCCTCGACGCGACAGGCGGCGCGCAGCCATGCCAGCCGCTGCGCCAGTGTGACCAGCGACCCGACGAGGACCAGGACAAAGAGGGCCGTGAGCGGCCAGGCGGCGTCGATGGCCAACGCCAGGCCGTAGAGGACGGCCAGGGCGACCATGCGGTCGGCCTTGGCGAACGCGCCCAGGGTCAGCCGGCCCGCGCCCAGGACGGCCCCCAGCAGGCCGACGAGGCTGCTGAGGAGCATCAGGCACAGGGCGGCCAGGCCTAGCCGGGGCGAGACCGGCCCGACCAGGGCCAGCGGCGCGAGGAAGACGAGGTCGGCGGCGCGGTCGCCGACCTCGTTGAGGACGAGGCCCCAGGGACGGGCCGTCCCGGACCGGCGGGCCACCTGGCCGTCGAGGGCGTTAAGGGTCAGCCGCGCCAGGGCCAGGACCGGGACGAGCCACAGGCCGGGCCAGCGGGCGTCCCAGCCAAGGGTGTGCAGGGCGGCGGCCAGCCCCGCCGCGCCAACGGCGGAGGCCGTCAGCCCGTCGGCGGGGACGCCCCAGGCGACGAGTTGGCCCTCGACGCCGCCGAGGGCGCGTTGGAAGCGCGGCTTGAGGGTGTAGAGGCTCACGGTCAGGCCGCCTTGACGCCGGTCGTGACGGTGAACAGGCCCAGCGGCTCGACGTGCGTGTGCAACTGGGTGAAGCCGACCCGTTCGGCCCAGGCGCTGACCAGCTCGGCCGAGCGCAGCTTCATCAGCCAGGGTTCGCCCAAGCGGTTGGTGAGGACGTTGGCGATGAGTTCGAGTTGCGGGTGCTGGACCTGGGTGGTGAAGATGAGCCGCCCGCCGGGCGAGAGCGCCTCGGCCAGCAGGGCCAGCGAGCGCTGGACCAGCTCGTCCGCCACGAGGATCTCGTAGAACCCGGAGGCAATGGCGACGGTGGGCCGGGGCGTCAGGTCCGCGAAGGCCAGCGGGTCCAGGGCGTCGGCGCGGGTGTAGGTGACGCCCGTCACGCCGAGGTCGGCCGACCGCTGCCGCCCCCGCGCCAGGCCCGCCGCGTCCAGGTCGCGGCACACGGCCTGCAAATCGGCCCCGCCGTCCTGGGCGAACACTTCGAGCAGGTAGTCGGCCGGCCCGCCCGCCACGTCCAGGACGCGCGGTGGGACGCCCTGCGCCCGCTGGGCGGCAATGGCCTCGCGGAGCGCCGCTTGCAGCAGCCGCTTGCGCCCGCGCAGCCCGCGACATCCGATCTGCTGAAGGTACATCCAGTC
>CAZLBQ010000231.1:7073-9453 GCA_964557745.1 uncultured Anaerolineales bacterium | reverse complement strand
CAACTTCCTCGGCGACGGCCTGCGCGACGCCCTCGACCCGCGTCTGAAGGAGTAAGGGTGCACTTATGGAAGAGGGGAAGACGCTCGTCCAGTCCTCTCAGCGTGAGGGAGCCTCCATGACATCGTTGCGTGTCGGCCTCGCCCGTTGTGACATCACCCCGCCGCTGGGTATCGCCCACGGCAACTGGAGCGCCCAGGTTCACGAGCGCGCCGAGGGCGTGGACCTGCCCCTGTGGTGTACCGTCCTGGCCGCCACCGACGGCCACGAGGAAGTCCTCATCGTCGAGTGGGACCTGCTCTACCCGCCAGGCGGTGAGTGGCTGGCCGCGCTGCGGGACCGCGTCACGGCTCTGACCGGCGTCCCCGCCTCGCACCAGCGCTTCTCGGCCTCGCACACCCACTCCGGCCCCAACCTGGCGCGCCCCTGGTTCGAGGCGGGCAGCGAGATGATCGAGCCGTACGTCGCCAGCCTGACCGACCGCGTGGCCGGGCTATGCTGGAACGCGCACCGCAATCTACGCCCGGCCCGCGTGGCGGGCGGCAAGGGCACGTGCGCGGTCAACAGCAACCGCCGCCGCCCCCGCTCGGGCGAGCGCCTGCTCATGGCCCCCAACCCTGACGGCTTCTCGGACCACGAGGTGGGCGTCATCCGCATCGACGGCGAGGACGGCCAGCCCCTCGCCATCCTGGTCAACTTCGCCGCCCACCCGACTATCCTGTCGTGGCACAACCGCCTCATCTCCACCGACTACCCCGGCACGGTGCGGCGCACCGTCGAGGCCCTGACCGGCGCGACGTGCCTGTTTCTCCAGGGGGCGGCGGGCAACCAGGACACCGTCCGCGACTTCGCCAACCGCCCGGAGGCGGCGCGCTGGGTCGGGCGGCAGATTGGCCTGGAAGCCGCGCGCGTGGCGGAGTTCATCGAGACCCAACCCACGCGCCCTCAGGTTGACCACATCGTGGAGTCGTCGTGGACGTGCGGTGTGATCGCTCAGGTTCCCGACGGCGAGCCGGATGGGACCGTGCGTGCCCTGTCGCGGCGCGTCGCCGTGCCCTTGCAGCAGCGCCCCACCCCGACGGTCGAGGAGCGCGCCCACCTCGACCGTCTCAAGGCGCGCCTGGCCGACCTGTTCGCCCAGGGCGCGCCCGACGAGGTGGTGCGCGAGGCCAACATGCAGGTGCGCCGTGCTGCCCTCGACCTGCGCGTCAACGAGCGGCGCAGCCAGGGCGCCCACGTCGAGCTGGAATTCCAGGCCATCCGCCTCGGCCCGACGGCTCTCATGGGCATCCCCGTCGAGCCGTTCGCCGAGATCGGAGCCGCCGTCAAGGCCCAGTCGCCCTTCGCCACGACCTTCTTCTCCGGCTACACCAACGGCGTCGAACTCTACATGCCTACTGCCGACGCCTACCCCGACGGCGGCTACGAGGTCTGGATGTCGCCCTTCGCCCCGCAGGCCGCCGACCTGACGGTGGCCGAGAGCGTCCGCCTGCTCAACGAGCTACACGGCTAACAGGAGCCTGCCATGCCCCTCAACAAGTACCTGATGGGTCAGATGACGTGGCCTGAACTCAAGCAGGCCGCCGCCGAAGGGCGGGTCGCCGTCCTACCCGCCGGCATCATCGAGCAGCACGGCCCGCACCTGCCGCTGGACACCGACATCCTGCTGGCGAACGAGGTCTGCACGCGAGCGGGCGCGCTCGTCCCCGACAAGGTCGTCGTCGTGCCGCCCATTGTTCACGGCCACTCGCCCCACCACATGGAGTTCCCCGGCACGCTGAGCATCGACCCGATCCACATGATCCACTACGTGCTCGACGTGTGCCTGAGCCTGGACCGCCACGGCTTCAAGAAGATTCTCATCGTCAACGGGCACGGTAGCAACGCCCCGGTCCTCGACCTGGTGGCGCGGCAGACGATCATCAAGACCGAGGGGCGCGTGGCGTGCGCGGCTATCTTCTACCACAACTCGGTGGAGTTTGAGCAGGCCGCCAAGGAGATCTTCCCCGAAGTGGGGGGCAAGGTGGACCACGCCTGCATCGTCGAGACGTCGCTGTACATGGCCGTCCGCCCCGACCTGGTCCAGTTGGAACTGGCCGAGGACGACCCGCAGACAGGCATGATGGATGTCGGGACGGCGAGGCTGCCACTCCGCTTGTGGTGGAGCACGGTGTCGAAAGAGGGGATCAAGGGTTATGTCAAGGGCGCGAGCCGGGAGCGGGGCGAGCGGGCGCTGGCCGCCGCCGTCGAGGGCCTAGCCCACATCTACCGCGACTTCCACGCGAAAGAAATTCCGCCACGGGTCGACCATCACTGATTAAGCCAATCCTACTGCACAGGAGGATGCCAACCGGCGAGGACCCATAGCCGGCGAGCCGCGAC
>CAZLBQ010000231.1:0-6973 GCA_964557745.1 uncultured Anaerolineales bacterium | reverse complement strand
ATTCGAGAGGCTCAAATTGGCTTAAGTCGCTGACATCGTAGCCGCGTTGCTTCAACAATACAGCTGCCTGGGCGCGCACCAGCAGCGTCTCGCGGTAGAGCGCGAGCAGCGCTTGCTCTTCCGCCTGCTCTTCGGGTGCCAGGGCGCGCCGTTGCTGCGCTGTGTGCAACTCGGCCAGCCGCTCGCGTTGGTCCAATGTCATCGTTGCCCGCGCGGCCTGCCAGAGCGCGGCGTCATTGAGATAAGTCATCTGAGCCAGGGCGCTCCGCAACGTCGGCTGCGGCGTGTCCACCACGGGCGCGGCGGCGGAAACGGCCTCGACCAACACCTCATGAATGGGTCGATGCGATTTCTCGGCCGCGCGCCGAATCTGCTCGTATACGCTTTCCGGCAGACTCAACGTAACAACCTGCTCTGTCATGTGCTCACCCGCTTCCTCCTGCCATTCGCCCTAAGCCAATTCTACTCCAGTCCAAACGCCACCCGAAACGCGGCCAGTGTGTCCTGCCAGGCCTCCGGCCCCGCGAAGCCGTGGATGAAGCCTGCGTAGCACTTGTGCGTGACGGGCACGCCCTCGGCGCGCAGGCGGTCGGCGTAGGCGTTGCCCTCGTCACGCAGCGGGTCCAACTCGGTCGTGACGACGTGGGCGGGGGGCAGCCGGGCCAGCGACGCCGCCCGCAGCGGCGAGGCGTAGGGGTGCGCGCCGTCGGCCGGGTCCGCCAGGTAGCTGTCCCAGTACCACCGCATCGCGTCTGTCGTCAGGCCGTAGCCCTCGGCGTTCTCAGCGTACGACGCCGTCGAGAAGTCGTAGTTGATCACCGGCACGTTGAGGTGCTGCAAGACGATGGGTGGGCCGCCGCGGTCGCGGGCCATGAGGGCCACGGCGGCGGCCAGGTTGCCGCCCGCGCTCTGCCCCGCGACCGCCACCCGCGTCGCGTCCACCCCCAACTCCTCGGCGTGGTCGTAGACCCAGCGCGTCGCCGCGTAGGCATCTTCGGCCGCGGCCGGGAAGCGGTGCTCCGGCGCGTGGCGGTAATTGACCGAGACGACGGCGCAGGGGACACCGTTCGCCAGTTGGCGGCACAGGATGTCCACCGTGTCCAGGTTGCCCAGCACCCAGCCGCCGCCGTGGAACTCGACCACCACGGGCAGCGGCGCGGCGCCGGCGGGCTTGTAGATGCGGATGGGGATGGCGCCGGCCGGGCCGGGAATCATGCGGTCCGCGACCGAGGCGACAGGCTCCGGCGCGCCGGCGAGGGGAATGAGACGGATGGACTGTTGGCGCGCGGCCTCGACGCTCAGTTCGGTGACGGGGCGGACGCCCGCCGCGTCGCGGGCAGCGAGAAACTCTTGGGCCAGGGGGTCCAGGGGCATGGTGGCTCCTTACGCCGGAATGATGGGCAGGACGATGTGCGACGGGCGCGGCGCGTCGTGGAAAATCGTGTTCGTGGCGGGTTGGCCTGCCGCCTCGGTGAACAGCGGCCCGCCCGTGTTGAGGTTGCGGTCGAAGCGCGGGAAGCTGCTCGACGTGACGGCCACGCGCACGCGGTGGCCCGCCTGGAACGTGTTGGCCGTCGCCCACAGGTCGACGGTGAACTCATAGACGTCGTCGGGTGTCAGCCAGGTCGGGTTCGTCGTTGAGGCGCGGTAGCGGGCGCGCAGGATGCCGTCGCACAGCAGCCGCGACGTGCCGTCGGGGTGGACGTCGGTCAGCCGCACCACCCAGTCGGTGTCGGGCGCGGAGGATGCGCCGTGCAGGACGCACGTCACCGGCCCGATGACGGTCATGGCCTGGTCGAGCGGCTCGCTGGTGTAGACGAGAACGTCGGAACGGCTCTCGATGGGCCGCTGGTCGAACGCGCCGCCGGGCAGGCTCAGAGTGCCGCCGCCCAGGGTCGGGACCGGGTCGGCCGGGTCGTAGACGTAGCGGTCGGGAGGCTCCGCGCCCGATGGGGCCTGGGGCGTGAGCCGGCCGCCCGCGCGCAGATACCAGTCCGTGTATTGCGTCCCCGGCAGCGGGTAGTCGTCCGCCGTGCGCCAGCGATTCTCGCCCATGACGAACAGCGTGACGGGCGGCTCGTCCAGCACGCCGTTCGGCTCGCCCTTGAGCCAGTAGTCGTACCACGGCAGCCGCAACGCGTTGTAGTCGCGCACGGCCTCGGCGGTGAAGTCCGTCTCGCCCTGGACACTGGCGGCGATGTTCCACGGGCCGTGAATCCAGGGCCCGATGAGCAGCCGCTGTGCCGCTCGGGCCTCGGCGGTCCGCGCGTGGGCGCGCAGCCCAACGTAGTTCTTGATCGTGCCCGCCACGAAGATGTCGAACCAGCCGCCCAGGTGGAGGGTGGGCGTCTCAATCTGGTCAAACTGCGTCTCGATGCTCCAGCGCTGCCAGAACGGGCCGTACGCCGGGTGGGCCAGGAACTCGTTCCACCAGTCCTCCAGCCCGACCACGAGCGAGTCCGGCGCCAGGGGCAAGCGGCGGTAGAGGGCATCGACATTCTGGAGCGCCGCCTCCAACTCAGCCTTGCGCTGGGCGTACGCGTCGCCGCTCAGGTGGTGCGCCAGGTTGTTCAACTGGAGGTTGAGCGTCCAGGGCAGCATAAAGCCCAGCTCGAGTGCCCCGCCGTGGTAGACCCACTCGGCCCAGTAGTCGGCCGACGACTCACGCGACACCAGGCAGCGCAAGTGCGGCGGGCGCGTCGGCGCCAGGCGGTATTGCGTCGCGCCGGCATACGAGCCGCCAATCATCTCGACCTGGCCGTCGCACCACGGCTGCGCCGCCACCCACTCGACGGTGTCGTAGCCGTCCTGGTTCTCGCCCCAGCCATCGTCGTGGAAGGGGTAGAACGTGCCGTCCGACTTGAAGCGCCCGCGCACGTCCTGGATGACGACGGCGTAGCCGCGCGAGGCGAAGAAGGCGGGCGCGCCCACCTGGCACTCGGGCGAGTTGTCCTTGTTGTAGGGCGTGCGCTCCAGTAGGGCCGGGAACGGCCCGTCGCCGTGGGGCAGATAGACGTCGGCGCGCAGGATCGTCCCGTCGCGCATGACCTGCTCGACGTCACGCCGGACGGTGAAGGCGTCAGGGTTGGGCATGGTCGACAATCTCCTTGATGCGCGCCACGACGCGGGCATCGTCGCCGTCCTGGAGGCCAAAGGGGTTGATGACGATGGCGCCGCGCGCCAGTTCGCGCTCCTGGGGGTGGATGGGCGGCTCGCCCGTCTTGAGCGCCCAGATGAAGTCGTAGGCCGTCATACCCAGCGCCGTCTCGTCCAGGCGGACGCGGGCGTGGGGGATGCCCTTCTGGAAGTCGCCCTGGGGCAGGTACTCGGCGTGAAGGTGGGGGACGTTGCGCAGGCCGTCGACAATGGTGCGCAGCCTGGCCTCCCACCCGGCGCGCTCGGCCACGTGGTCGCGCGCGATGAACAGGCGCAGCGCCGTCACCAGCCCGGCGATCTCCTCCTTGCCCGCCTTGAAGCCGCGCCCGATGCCCTGGCGGGGGATGAACGGCAGCTGGCGCGCGTCGAGTAGCTCGCGCGGCGCGGTCCACACTTCGGGCGTGAAGTCCATGTCGAGGTGCTGCCACGCCATGGCCGAGATGAGGCTGCGGCGGCCGACGACAAAGCCCGACGCCTGCGGGCCGCGGATGTTCTTGCCGCCGCTAAAGCATACGAGGTCGGGACCGGCCGCGACGTAGGAGAAGAGGCGGTGCGGTTCGTCCAGGCGGCCCGACGCATCGACCACCACCGGTATGTCGCGCGCCCGGCCGACGGCGACGGCCTGCGCCAGACTCAGGCCGCCCTCCCAGTCGGGCATGATGAACAGGGCGGCGGTGCGCTCGTTGATAGCCCCTGCCAACTCGTCGGGCGAGCAGCTATCCGCCGTTCCCGCCTCGACAATCCGCGCCCCGGCCGCCTCGACCGCGTGGTCGTAGTGATTGCGGTGGGGCCTGGCCATCACGACCTCGTTGGGCAGGCCCTCGGTGTGGGGCAAGCGGTCCATGCGCGCCGGGTCCAGCCGCGTGATACAGGCGGCGATGGACAGGACGATGCCCGCGTAGGCCCCCGTCGTCACGTAGGCCGCCTCGCCGCCCACCATGTGGGCGATGGCCTGCCCGGCCCGATACTGTAAGTCCTCAATACACACAAACTCCCGCGACGCCTCGACCATGGCGTCCACCACCTCCGGCGGCATCAGGCTGCCGCCGAGG
The DNA here is from genome assembly GCA_964557745.1 of uncultured Anaerolineales bacterium. GTDB lineage: Bacteria > Chloroflexota > Anaerolineae > Epilineales > JAHCIE01 > JAHCIE01. The sequence continues at coordinate 2,765 of CAZLBQ010000231.1, read as the reverse complement.
CGGGTAAATGTGCCCGTCGCGTTGATAATCGGCCTCACGCCCAGGTCGTCGTAGACACCCATCAGCCTCCCTCCAGCGCCTTGCGCATGTCCTCACCGTTGCGCTTGAACCACTCGAACAGGATGAACAGGTCGGTCCCCAGGCTGAAGTGGCGCACGCCCATGTCCAGGAAATAGCGGGCCTCGTCGGGCGTGCTGATCTCGGCGCGCGGGGCGACGCCCATGCGCAGCGCCGTCTCGAACACGCGCCGCTCGATGACCCGCGTCTCCGGCGCCCACCACTGCCCCGCCTGCCCGATGCTCATGGTGTAGTCGGCCGGCCCCCACTGGATCATGTCCACGCCCGGCACAGCGAGCACCTCTTCCAGGTGCTCGACCGCGCCCGCCTTCTCGATCATCAGCACGACCACCATCTCACGCAGCGCCTGGACGTAGTCGGGCTGGCCGCCGTAGGTCATGTAGGCCATGCGCCGCGCCCCGACGCCGTGCGTCCCCCCGTCTTCGGGCGTCTCAGGACGGACGGCGGCGACACAGGCGCGGGCGTCGTCGGCCGACCGCACGTCGGCAAACAGGACGCTCTGGAAGCCCGCGCCGATGGCCCGCTGGGCCAGGAAACGGCGCGGCTCCTGGTCCACCTTGATCATCGCGCCCAGGTCGTGAAGCTCGGCGGCGCGGCACAGGTTCTCCAGCGTGAACAGGTCAAAGGGGGCGTACTCGGCGACAAACTCGATGTAGTCGAACATGCCCGTGTGACCGACGGCCTCGACCACCGACGGCCAGGGGGAGTGAATGTGGGTGCCGAGCGAGGGCTGCCCGGCCTTGAGCAATTCGCGCAGCTTGTTACGCCGCATGATAGTCCTTTCTGAACCGGCTTCTTCATAAGCGCGCCTGCTATAGGCGCGCCTGCATCTCGTACCGCTCATGCGTGACACGAAAGCCCGCCTCACGCAGCGCGGCCAGCGCCTGGCTGCCTGCGGGTTCGTTGTGGATGACCAGCCGCGTGAAGCGGCGCTGGAGCGCGCCAACCACGTCCCGCGCGTCGGCCAGCCTGCTCGCCCCCAGGTCGACGATGTCGGCGCCGCCCTGCCCGTCGCGTTCGACCAACGCGTAGCCGCGTCGGTCGCCGTCGTCCGCCAGCGCCAGGCCTTCTAGTGTGTCCATCGCCAGCAGCGAAAGGCGGTCGCGGTGCCACGTCGGAGCGACGTTGTGGAAGGCGGCGAAGTGGTCGAGCAGGACAGACGGCGCGACAGGTGTCAACGCGTGGCGCGGCGTGCTCGGTTCGGCCGTGCCCTCCCAGGCCAGGGAGACCAGGTCGAGGATGGGGACAAACCCGGCGCGCTGGTAGGCGGCAACGGCGCGGGTGTTGTGCTTGAGGACGCCGAGGGACATACTCACGGCCCCGGCCTCGCGCGCCTGGGCCAGCATCGCCTCGCACAACGGGCGCGCCAGCCCTTGCCCGCGCCACGGCACGACCACGCCGAACCCCTTGCAGTAGGCGCGGCCGCCGCGTAGCCCGACCGTCGCCAGCCCCACCGCCTCATCCCCGATGCCCATGACGGGCGAGCGGTCCAGGTCGAGGCTCTCGACGCGGACAAAGCGCGCCATGTCCGCCGCCGTCACGAGCGCCGGGTAGAAGTAGTCGGCGAAGGTGCGCGTGTAGAGCGCCGCGATGTCGTCCAGACTGTAGGCGGAGGCGGGTCGGAACCACACGGCCATCGTCATGAGCGCGGTATCACCTGAGCAGAGGAATGTGGACTAGTGTATTGTATCCCAAGCGCGTGTCAAATTTGGCGGAGAGGGCGTGCCCATCACCTCTGCAGCGGTTCTCCATCATTTCTCCACACCTTGGTGAGAGACTAAGGGTAGTCAAGCGGCAGGAGCAACCCCAGGTTGCTCCCAACATGGAGGGTGACAATGTTCCCTAGACGCTTTGTGATGGTGGCGGTGGTCGGGTTGGTGGTGTTCGCCCTGCTGGGCGCGTGGAGCGGGTCCGTCCAGCGCGACGCGTGGCTGCAGGGCTACCTAGTGGGGCAGGCGGCGGGTGGCGAAGGCGCAAAGGCGGCCCCGTTGGCCCCCTTCCTCTATGGCGGGTATGGTCCGTTCGGCGGCCCGCGCTTCGGCTCCAACCCGTTTGGCTTCCTCTTCCCCCTGCTGTTCTTCGGCCTGGTCATCTTCGGCCTCAGCCGTCTGGGCCGCTTCATGGCCTGGCAGCGCTGGGCGGCGCAGGGCGGGCCAGGCGGCCCGCAAGGCCCCCAGGGGCCGGGCAGTGAGGGTCAGGCTCCCCAGTTCGGCCAGCCGTATGGCCCATGGGGCTGGCACGGGCGGCACGGCCCCCGCCCGCCGTGGTGGGCACAACCGCCCCAGTCGGGCCAGCAGCCGCAGTCGGGCGACGCCCCCACCCAACCGCCGACCCCGCGCGGTTGGGGCGAGCAGCCCCCGCAGCGCGAGGCCGAGGCCAGCGGCGGCGAGCCGCGCCACGTGGCATATCTGTAGCCTAACCCGGCAGAATGAACAGAATGGTGTGCACTCGACACCATTCTGTTCATTCTGTTCATTCTGTCTACAATTCTGGGCCGGAGGAGAGATGAACGAGGTGGTGCTGGTGGTGGACGACGAACCGAGTATCGCCAGGCTGGCCCGCGACTACCTGGAGAAGGGCGGCTTTCGCGTCGTGACGGCTGGCGACGGCCCGACCGCCCTGGCGGCCGCCCGCCACGAGCGGCCCGACCTCGTCGTCCTCGACCTCAACCTGCCGGGCCTGGACGG